>CAYLYN010000093.1:0-15483 GCA_964387565.1 uncultured Rikenellaceae bacterium
CCTTATCGCTCACGGAATGGTAGTATACTCCGTTCTTAATGCAGCCGGGTATTATAGTGAGAAAGGAGAATCTGTCATGGTGATGATGTTCATTTTACTATTCATTATTTCTGTGACAATCATTCTTGCTCACATAATTCAATTCCTGAAAGCAAAAAATTAGTCAGTAGCAAGCAAATGTGAAAATGGAGAAGAAAATTCATAAAATAAATATGGGATTATCAGGAGGTATCCAGACCATTGATGAATACATATCCGGATATCCACAGCCAGTTCAGAAACGTCTATCTAAAATTCGGTCAATTGTAAATGAGACTGCCCCTGATGCTTCTGAGAAGATAAGTTACGGGATGCCTGCCTTCACTCTTAATGGAATGCTGCTCTATTTTGCAGCTCACACAAGGCATATAGGCTTATATCCATTTACTACTGCTATTGAAGCATTCAGGGATGAGCTGAGAGGATATAAAACTGCCAGAGGATCTATCCAGTTTCCATATGATCAACCTTTGCCTGTGAAGCTTATATCACAAATAGTAAATTTCAGGGTATATGAGAACAGGATGAAAGCTGCAAAGAAAGTAAAACTTAAATGAATGTACTTAAAACTTTAAGAATATTCTATTTTTATTATCTTGCAAGTTCTGATAAGTGTTTGCAATAACCGAATAATTCTGCAAATGGATAGAAGTATCATCCTGGGCTTGATTCAGAATACTGCTATATTGCTGTCATTCAGTATGATATATGACTATTCTTTACTTCCTAAAGAAAATTTTAAAAGTTCTACAGGAAAAATTATTGCAGGGATTGTCATTGGTATGATAGGAATCATTCTTATGCTTACCCCGTGGAAACAGGTCCCTGGGCTTGTTTTTGACACGAGATCCGTACTTCTTTCACTCTCAGGTCTGTTTTTTGGTTTTGTACCGACAGTTGTTTCTTCGATTATCATGTCTATTTACCGGATCTTCATCGGAGGTGATGGCGTATGGATGGGGCTGGCAGTAATTGCATCTGCTTCAGTCATCGGATTGCTGTGGAAGAAAATGAGACCTGCCTGGAAAGAGAGAAGATACATACTTGAACTGGCATTACTTGGATTTTCGGTCCATCTTATAATGCTGGCATGTACCTTTCTGCTTCCAAGGGAATCGGTAATCCCAACCATCAGGAACATCTTTATACCAATCCTTACTATATACCCAGCAGGAACAATACTGATCGGTATTCTAATGGTCAGGAACCTGAGAAACAGGGAGAATAGTGATGCCGCTCTCCGATTGCATGAATCAGAGAGAAGATTCATTGATCTTCTGACCAATTTTAACTATTTCTCACTGATTCTTGACAGAGAAGGGAATATTCTCTTCTGTAATTCAAAAATCGTTGATGTTTCTGGATACTCAAAAGAAGAACTGACAGGAAGGAATGCTTTTGAATATCTTATTCCAGCCGGATCAGTTTCTGCCATAAAGGATTCATATAACTATATCCTGAGAGGCAAGACAGGATTCTACAACTTTGAAACTGAGTTCAAAAAAGGTAATGGTTCAATTCTTGATGTAGAATGGAATGCAACGGTATTAAGGGATAATTCAGGCTATATATCAAGCGTTGCTGCTATTGGTCAGGATATTACAAACAGAAAAAGAGCTGAAGAAGAATTGATCAGAGCAAAATCAAAAGCCGAAGAGAGTGACAGACTTAAAACAATATTTCTATCCAATATGAGTCATGAAATCAGAACACCTATGAATGCAATCATGGGTTTCTCTTCATTTCTGGGCAATGTTGGAATACCTGATAGTGAAAAGAAACAATTCATTGAGATAATTCAGAGCTCAGGAGAAAGGCTTTTAAAGATCCTCAACGATATCATTGATATTTCAAAACTTGAAGCCAAACAACTTTCAGTGAACCTGACAGAGTTCAACCTTGGTAATATGTTCACTAACAGTGTTAAAACATTTTCGAGCTCTGAATTATTAAAAACCAAACCTGGCATTAAACTTAAGCTAAGGATAGAAGATAAGTATTTTGATACTCAGGTAATAAGTGATAAAAACCGATTACAGCAGGTACTTGATAATCTCCTTAGCAATGCAATAAAATATACCGAGAAAGGAGAAATTGAGACTGGTTTCAGTATTATTGATGAAAATGGTTCTTCCACGATAGAAGCATATGTAAAGGATACTGGCATAGGAATACCTGCAGAATTCAAGGAAATTATTTTTGAACGGTTCCGACAGGCAGATGAAAACAGGTACCATGAAGGAGCAGGATTAGGATTGAGCATTACAAAAGGCATAATTGATCTGCTAGGTGGTAAAATATGGTTCTCCTCTGTATTGAACAAGGGTACAACTTTTTATTTTACAATACCTCAGGCAACGCCTGAAAAAAAGAAAACAATTGAAAAAGAACCGGTTTCTGAAGTGCCTGACCTGAAAGGTAAGACTGTTATAATTGCCGAGGATGACTATAACTCATTTTACTACCTGAGACTTCTTATTAAAAATCTGAATGCCAATGTACTGCATGCGGAGAATGGCAAAGCACTTATGAACCTTATAGAGCATAAGGTCCCTGACCTTATCCTTTTAGATATAAATATGCCAGTGATGTCAGGTTATCAGTGCCTGGAAGAGATTAAAAAGATGGGTATTAAAACAAAAATAATTGCACAGACTGCTTATGCTATCTCTTCCGAACGTGAAAAATGTCTTCAGTCAGGTTGTGACGGATACATATCAAAACCTGTAACCAAAACAGATTTTTACAGTGAATTATATAAAGTACTTTCAAAATCAGATAGAGCTGTGAATATCTGAGTTCTGAATACTTATCTTTAAAAGACTGATCAAAAGCATAAAAAAAGCAGAATACCCTGTTGGCATAAAATTCATGGATTAATGCAAATGCTTTCACATATTTTATGATTTAAAAAAACTATTTGCACCAGAAAATATCTATTTTGCGCACTTATTTATTTTAGATGAGTCGTTCCTTAATTACTATTTCTGCTTTAATATTATTTGCTTCCAATACTCTTTTTGCACAGCCTGAGATCAAAGCTGTATATACTGAAAATGCTCCGGTTATTGACGGGTACCTGAATGATGATGTCTGGAACCATGCTCCTGTCATAGATGAACTATTCCAGCGAGAACCGAATACCGGTGAGGCTGCCTCAAAAAAATCGGAGTTTTATTTTCTCTATGACCATCACAACATTTATATAGGGATCAGATGTTTCGACGATCCTGAAAGTATATCATCGAAAGAACTCAGCAGGGACGGAGATCTTGGCGAGGAAGACAGGATACAGATAATTTTTGACACCTATATGGACGGAAGAAGTGGTTACTGGTTTCAGATAGGTCCCAGGGGAAGCATTGGCGATGCACTTGTTAATGAAAACGGTAAAGAATTTAATAAGTCATGGGATGGACTCTGGGATGGAAAAGCAAAAATAACAGAATACGGCTGGGAAGGAGAGCTCATTATTCCGTTTAAAACTATGGGATTCAGGAAGGATAATGATACCTGGGGACTCAAGATTATAAGGTATAGAAAACGGATATCTGAAATTTCCACATGGCCTCTGACATCTCTCAATGCCAACAGATTTCAGATTTCAGATGCCGGTCGTATCACGGGAATATCAAACATTACCCAGGGTATCGGTCTCGACATAGTGCCTTATCTTACAGGCGGATTCAGTAAGAAACAGGATGGCGACAGGAAACCAGTTCTTGACGGAGGCGGTGATATATTTTATAATATTACACCGGCATTGAAGGCTGCTGTGACTTTTAATACCGATTTTGCGCAGACAGAAGTTGATGCACGTCAGATAAATCTTACACGTTTTAATCTGTTTTTCCCTGAAAAGAGAGATTTCTTTCTTGACGGTTCAAATTACTTCACATTTGGTATAAACGGAGACAGTGAAAATCCGCAGAATACTGCCAGTATCCCGTTTTTCTCCAGGAGGATCGGGCTTGATACTGATGGAAATCCTGTTCAGATCAAATACGGAGGCAAGTTTACCGGAAAAACAGATGGATGGAATATTGGAATGCTTCACGTCAGGGATAACAATGAGTGGAAAAACCCCGGATATACAGTAGCAAGGATATCGAGGGATCTTGGGAAACAGTCATCAATCGGAATAATCGGCACTAACGGAAATGCCCTTTCGGAAGGTGATAATTCTCTGGCAGGAATAGACCTCAGGCTGGCAAGTTCTGAAGTAGCCGGGAATAAAAATATAACATATAATCTATACGGAACAAAATCATTTACTGACAGTCTCAGCGGAAGGGATGTCTCCTTCGGAACAGATTTAAACTTTCCAAATGATTTTCTCAATTTCAGGATTGGTTACCTTCAGATTGGTGAAAACTATTCTGCAGGACTTGGCTTTGTTCCAAGAAAAGGGATTCGTGATTTTTACGGAGGTATTGGATTAGGACCAAGACCGAAAAATTCTCCTGTTATGCAGGTAAAGACTGGTGTTAAGTACACTTTTATAACAGACCTGCACAACGGAGGCCTTGAAACTGCCCAGATAGATCTCAATTATTCTGATATAATATTCCTGAGCGGAGACAGAATATCATTGTCATCGCAATATGTCTTTGAATCTCTTGAAGAAGACTTTAATATTTTCGGCGTTCATACGATAGTTGCCGACGACTACAATTTCTGGAGACATAGTGTCCAGGTCACATCAGCAAAGAGAAGGCTTTTCTGGCTTTCAGCAAAGGCGGCAACAGGTGGTTTCTATTCAGGTGACAGAACAGACTTGCTGATACAGGCCGGATACAAAGTTGCTGTTCCACTTTATATCGGGGCTGAATCTGACAGGAAATGGGTCAACCTGCCTGATGGGAGCTTTTTAGCTCAGATCTATCGCTTTAACCTGAATTTTATGTTTACTCCTAATCTGACATGGTATAATTTTGCACAATATGAAAATCAGACTGAGACAATAGGTTTACAGTCAAGATTTCAGTGGATAATTAAACCTGGCAAAGAGTTGTTCCTTACATTCAATTCCCCAATCATTGATCCGGTTGAACGTTTTCACCCTGCAGCCTATGAGGCAAGAGCAAAAGTGAAATACACGATACGATTCTGAGGAAGCAGGCAGATCCGCTCCCGACATACAGACCTCACTTTTTACAAAAAAGTAAATTCAAAAAAGGAAGAGAGAATAAAATACTTTATTCAATAATCTTCATTTCATTCAGCAAATATCCGGCTCCGGCAAATTTATCAATGATAAATAATGCATATCTTATATCGAGGCTTATATTACGACTCTGGTCAGGATTATAGGCCATATCGCTTGCAACGCCCTCCCATGCCCTGTCGAAATTAATCCCTATCAGATGACCGTCGGCATTAAGAACAGGGCTTCCTGAATTACCACCGGTAGTATGGTTTGTTGCAATGAAGCAAACCGGGACTTCTCCATTTTGGGTATACCTTCCAAAATCTTTATTCCAATACAGCTCCTTTAACTTATCAGGTACATCATAATCATATATCTCAGGATTATCCTTCTCAATTATTCCCTTGAGAGTAGTATAATATGAGTAGTAGACAGCATCTTTAGAATAATATCCTTTTACGTTACCATATGATACACGAAGCGTTGAGTTTGCATCGGGATAAAAGACTCTGTCCCTGGCATACTCAATCTGAACTGTCAGATAGTCAGCATTAAGTTCCTGCAATTCATCATTAAGGCTTATATATTCAGACCTCACACTTTTCTCAAGGAAATCAGATACTCCTTCGGCGAGAATATAAAAGGGATCTTTATGCAGACGTGTAACAGAGCCTCTGGTCATTGACATTACAAATGCTTTAAACCTGGCTTCATCTGCAAAAATGGTCTTTTTGTAAAGTTCATCCACAATTTTTTCAAATTCACCATCGCATGAATTCTTCAGTTTTATATATTGAGGTGCCTGCCACTGTTCATCTAGGTTTTCACCGTATAATTTCATAAGAGATACAAACATTTTTTTGTCAACCTCAATGTTATAGTTTCTGAAAAAGCCTGATGCAATTGCCTGCAGGTTGATCTTGGCCATCGTAATTTTCTCCGCATCAGCTTTTTCATTTATAAGATCTTCAAGTGTTTTTATATATCTTGAGAATCCAATAGCTTCAATTCCATAGTTGAAATAAACTTCGTTTGTATAGCTTGATGCCAGGTTATATTCTCTAAGCTTTGAGTAAAGCTCTTTGTAGGCGGGAAGTAAATACCCATATTTTTCTGACCTTGATTTATCTGAATTAATCCATTGCAACAATTTATCCTCATATTCTCTTTTCTTTTCAATTGTACCCATCCTGTCAAGACCCTGGTTTTCACCAATCCATCTCTTCCATGAATTAGCCAGTCCTGATTTCTTTGCTGAATACTGGAGTCTTACCTGAGGATCGCTGTTCATTGCCTCCTCCATTATACCTATTTTGCTGGACCTGATCCCGATCATTTTGGGATTCAGGTAGTTCTTTACCATGTCTATATGATATGACGGCACATATTGTGAAGTGCTGCCGGGATATCCAAATACCATTGTGAAGTCACCCTCTTTTACACCTTTCAGTGAAACAGGGAAAAAATAAAGGGGTTTGTATGGAACATTATCCTTTGAATAATCTGCCGGTTTATTTTCCCTGTCAGCATAGACCCGGAAAAGAGAAAAATCACCTGTATGTCTAGGCCATACCCAGTTGTCTGTCTCGCCACCAAACTTACCAATTGCAGAAGGAGGTGCTCCAACCAGCCTTACATCCCTGAATACCTCATTTACAAAAAGGAAATACTGTTTCCCCATATAAAAAGGCTTTACAGCAGCTTTGTACTTTGATCCGTCAACTGCCTGATCAATAATTGCTGTAATATTGGCATCGATCTTCTTTTCACGTTCATCAGTATCCATATCATCAGTTACTCCATTAAGAACTTTTTCTGTGACATCTTCCATACGTTTCAGAAATGTAACTGTAAGACCCGGATTCGGCAACTCCTCTTTTGCCGACATCGCCCAGAAACCATTAGTCAGGTAATCATGTTCAAGTGTTGAATGTCTTTGTATCTGACCGTATCCGCAATGATGATTTGTAATAAGCAGACCATCAGGTGAGATCATTTCAGCGGTACATCCGCCTCCAAAATGAACAATTGCATCTTTCATGCATGCCTTGTTAACACTGTAAATATCTTCAGCAGAAAGCTTAAATCCTTTTTCCTGCATTAGCTTAATGTTGTATTTTTCAATAAGAAGCGGTATCCACATCCCTTCATCAGCCCTGAGTACCGGAGTAATTATAAGTGTAACAACAACACTTAATAATAAAATTCTATTCCTCATTATCAATTATTTATGTTAAAATATGTTTTAATTCTTCATATAAACGATGTACCGGCAGACCTACGACATTGAAATATGATCCTTCTATGCGGCTACAGGCAGCCATTCCTATCCATTCCTGAATACCATAAGCTCCGGCCTTGTCATAAGGAGCATAGTTCTCAATATAATAACCTATTTCCCTGTCTGTCATTACTTTAAAAGTAACTTTGGTTGACTCGGTAAAAATCACTTTCTTATTCTGGGTCATAATTGCTACTCCTGTAATTACTTCATGAGTCCTGCCGGAAATTTCCCTCAGCATTGATGCCGCCTCAACAGCGTTATCAGGTTTTCCGATAATCCTCCCGTTACACCACACAATTGTATCAGCAGTAATCACCAGTTCATTCTCCTCTATTTTTCCTTCAAAGGCTCCTGCTTTACTTTCAGCAACATACCTTGCAATTTCCTCTCCCTTAAGTTCAAGGGGAAATGACTCGTCATAATCCCTGAGCACTATCTCAAATTCAATACCAAGATCTTTTAACAGTTGCTGACGTCTGAGCGATCTTGAAGCCAGAATAATCCGGTATTTATTCAGGTTATCTATCAGCATACTCAGATAAGATTCCACGTAAGAAGTGCTTTCACAACGACAGAATATAAAATACCTGCCAGCATAATAATTTTCATCATCCTGCTTGCGCTGTGCATCTGCTTTCTGTCAGTACTTCTGAATACTGTAATAATTACAACTATAAGAGGAATGACAATAAAAGCAGAAATATATATAAGTGTATATCTGTCAAAAAGGAAGAGATACCAGATAAGATAAAGCATAGCCATTGTAATGAGAATCAGGACAACAGAAATAATCTTGGCCGACAGAATACCGGTAATTACCGGTATTGTATTTCTTCCATAAGCAATATCTCCTTCATAATCTTCTATATCTTTTATTATTTCCCGGGTAAGGGTTGTCAGAAATGCAAAAAGTGCAAAACCTCCAATCCAGTAAAAGATGAAATCAAACTCAGGAAGTCGTATCGCGTTGATTGAATAGAACTTATACAGGGCAGGCCACTCATAAAAAGCTACAAGCAGCGGAACCAGTGCAGTGAGTAGAGCAACAATAATGTTTCCAATGAGAAACTGGCGCTTATAACTGGCTGAATAGAAATAAAGCAATCCTGAAACAATCAGGAACATTATTCCCATAAGAAAATAGCCTGATCTCCACGAGATATAGAAGCCAATTGCAACACCAGCCAGATTAAAAATATTATGCAGCATCATTGCCTGCCTTCTTTCAATCCTGGTCCCGACAATCACCTTTCCTTTATTGATCAGATCAGTTTTGATATCGAAATAGTCATTTATTACATAACCACCTGCGGTTATAAAAACCGTTGCAACAACCAGCAGAATAAAATCAAAAAGCCCGAACTGGAGTGTCATAGGGATCTCCTCTCCCAGTCCCTGTTTCAGTATTACACCAACCCTGGAGAGCACTGGTGCAATGACTGCATAGCGCATAAATACCATAGTTACAATTACTATGAGAAGATTTTGCCACCGTATAAGATTAAGGAATGATTTCATAACTCACCAGCTGTATGCATCGCTTTCCATCCATTTATTATGAAGCCGTAATACCTGTTCAATGACATCTCTTACACATCCTTCTCCCCCCTTCTTGTCAGAAATATAAACAGCTACCTGTTTTATTTCACTATCGGCATCTGAGGGACAGGCAGGTATGCCAGCTTCCTGCATCACTTTTAAATCAGGAATATCGTCACCCATGAAAAGCACCTCTGACTTATCAAGGTTATACTTCTTCAGAAACTCATTAAAATGATCAAGCTTGGAGCGGCTGTTAAGATATACATCCCTTATTCCCAGCAATTTAAGTCTTTTCTGATATTCCCTGGATTTACTTCCCGAAATGATACCAATATAATATCCTTTCCTGACAGCATATTGAAGTGCATATCCATCACGCAGATTCACAGTTCTGCCAGGTACTCCAAAAGAGTTAAGAGCTATCGTCTGAAGCGACAAAACTCCGTCAATATCAAAAATAAATGCCTTTACATTAATCAGCTTCTCTTTAAAATTTGTCATGCTGCCATTACTTCCTGTTGTAATAAGTAAAAATAGATCCGGAGATCTCCCTGTATATTCGCTTTAAATCGCGATCGTAAGATAATAATTCCAGATGTTTTCTTACAGTGTTTTTATCATTCCTTACTGCAGGCCCGGTCTGAGAATTATCAGGTCCCAGTTCTGAAGCTTTAAGGAATGTCTCTTCGATAAGAGGTTTAAGCTCTTCAAATGAGTAACCTGCGTCATATGCTAGCTTTTTCCCGAGAGTCAGCATGTGATTTGTGAAATTACAGGCAAAAACTGCTGCAAGGTGAAGCTTTTGCCTGTGTTCTGTATCTGCAAAATATACATTTGCACCAAAGCTGCCGGCTATCTCAGAAAGTACTTTTGAAGTATGACTATCAGATGCTTCAATAAAAACCGGAAGTTCCGAGAACTTGACTTTCCTGTTTTTTGAAAATGTCTGCAGCGGATAAATTACCCCTTTGTGTTCAACTTCCTCCGGAAAAACATCCAGCCCTGAGCTACCGGCTGTATGAGCAAGAATAGTTCCATGTCTGTATTTCAGCTTGCCCAGAACTGACTTTAACTGACTGTCAGGTACCGAAACAATTACAAGATCTGTTGACTCCGGAATGGAATATCTATTTGTCCAAGAAGCATTACAGTCGTTTGCAAGTTGTAAGCCATTTACCTCTGATTTTGAAATTACAGTATCGATCTTACAGCCTATAGAATAAATTTCCCGGCACATGCTGCCTGCTACCCTGCCAGCACCAACAAATGATATAGTGTATTCTTTCAAGATCCGATTTTTCATGAAATATACAAATTTGCAGTGATAATAAAAAAAGGGGTCTGATTCAGGCCCCTTGTAGTTATTGTATGCTAAATACTGAAAGACTATTTCTTCCCGTACATATCAAGGTATATTTTTGTAACCTGAATATTATACACCTTGTACAGACTGGTCTGATAGCTCTGATTACTTGACTGCCAGACGTAACTGCAGTCCCAGTAGACATTGCCCGACACCATCAGCTCATCGCCTGACTTGAAATTAGCAACCTCCGGGAACATTTCAACAGGATTGCAGAATGTATAATTTGAATAAGGATCACCGATAGTCTGAAGAGCCATATAAGTACCAGTCTCGTTGAAATAGACATTACACGGCTGATTTGTAAAAGAAAAAAGAACATCTTTCCCGCAACCGCACTTCTTCTGCTTCTTACAGTCGGTACTGGCAAAAACAGGAAGTATTATTATCATTAGTACCGCTATCCTTCGAACCAGCTTGCTCATAATATAGTTATTGTACACTAATATAACGCAAATGTACGATTAATATTTCATGCCTGTGCGGTTGGCCCTCCAAAAGTAAGAGGAACTGCCGGTACTGATCCTTTCACATCCTTAATTGTACCGTGAACAGCCTCATATTTCGAAATATTGTCCTGTAATGCCGCAACAAGTCTCTTGGCATGTTCCGGGGTCAGTATAATCCTTGATTTAACCTGTGCCTTTGGAATACCAGGCATGATCCTGATGAAGTCTATAACAAATTCAGATGCTGAATGAGTGATAACAGCAAGGTTTGAATAAGTACCCTGTGCTATTTCCTCATTCAGTTCAATACTGATCTGTCCCTGATTTTTCGGATCCGGTGCACTCATGGCTATTTAGTTAAAAATGTTTCAGACTCTTCTTCCTGGGCATTCCCAACAAGATTCTCATACTCTTCAAGCGATCCTACAATTATGTCATTGTATTGACGCTGTCCGGTACCTGCCGGGATCAGGTGCCCAACAATCACATTCTCTTTCAATCCTTCAAGCCTGTCTACTTTTCCAAGTATTGCTGCTTCATTAAGAACCTTGGTGGTTTCCTGGAATGATGCAGCTGAGAAGAAGCTCTTGGTCTGGAGTGAAGCTCTGGTAATACCCTGAAGCACCTGGCTTGATGTTGCAGGTATAGCATCTCTGGCTTCTACAACCTTGAGGTCGCGGCGTTTCAGAATTGAATTCTCATCCCGCAGTTTACGTGCGGTAACGATCATACCAGGTCGAAGCGTCTGCGAATCTCCCGAATTCACAATAACCTTCTTTCCATAAATCCAGTCATTTTCATCCATGAACTCAAGCTTGTCAACAATCTGTCGTTCAAGGAATTTGGTATCACCCGGATCAACGATCTCAACCTTACGCATCATCTGGCGTACAATGATCTCAAAATGCTTGTCATTGATTTTCACACCCTGCAGACGGTAAACTTCCTGTATCTCGTTAACGATATACTCCTGTACCTTTGTTGGACCTTTAATTGCAAGTATATCAGAAGGTGTAATTGCACCATCGGATAGAGGGATACCAGCTTTTACATAATCATTCTCCTGTACCAGAATCTGCTTTGACAGAGGAACAAGGTATTTCTTGATTTCGTCTGTTTTCGACTTAATTGATATTTCCCTGTTACCTCTCTTGATTTTCCCGAATGTGACTTCTCCGTCTATCTCCGATACAATTGCCGGATTTGAAGGATTACGTGCTTCGAAAAGTTCAGTAACGCGTGGCAGACCACCGGTGATATCACCCGATTTTCCAACAGCTCTGGGAATTTTGGCAAGAACCTCACCTGCTTCAACCATTTTATCAGGATCTATTACAAGGTGAGCACCCACAGGAAGGTTGTAGAGCCTGAGCTCTGCCCCTTTCTTATCAAGTATTTTAATTGCAGGGTTCTTTGTTTTATCCCTGCTCTCGGTAATTACTTTTTCCTTGAATCCTGTCTGTTCATCAGACTCCTCCCGGAAGGTAACACCTTCTATCAGAAAATCGTATCCAATCTTACCGCCAACTTCAGCAATGATAACAGCATTGAAAGGATCCCATTCGCAAATGAGCTTGCCTTTTTCAATATCCTGTCCTGGCTTTACATAAAGTTTTGAACCATAAGGAATTGTATGTGTTGTAAGAGCTATACCAGTCTTCTTGTCAACAATTCTTAATTCAGCAAGACGGCCGATTACCACATCAATATCTCCCTTCTCAGGATCTTTCTTTGGAACAGAACGCAGTTCCTCGATCTCAGCAATACCTCCATATCGTGCCACCAGTCTTGATTCTGTAGTAATGTTTGAAGCTGTACCTCCTACGTGAAATGTTCGAAGTGTAAGCTGCGTACCTGGCTCACCGATACTCTGTGCTGCTATAACGCCGACTGCTTCACCCTTCTGAACCATACGACCGTTGGCAAGGTTACGTCCGTAACACTTTGCACAAACACCTTTTTTCGACTCACATGTAAGTACCGAACGGATCTCTACCTGCTCAATAGGCGAATCTTCAATCTTTTTGGCAAGGTCTTCAGTAAGCTCCTGCCCTGCTTCAACGATAAGTTCACCAGAGAGGGGATGATATACATCATGAACAGTTGTACGTCCGAGTATTCTTTCATACAGTGATTCAACAACTTCTTCATTCTTCTTAATAGCTGTTGCTACAAGGCCTCTAAGTGTTCCGCAGTCTTCCTCATTAATAATAACATCCTGTGAGACATCAACCAGACGACGGGTAAGATAACCGGCATCAGCTGTCTTCAGGGCAGTATCGGCGAGTCCTTTACGGGCTCCGTGTGTGGATATAAAGTATTCAAGAACCGAAAGACCTTCCTTAAAGTTTGAAAGGATGGGGTTTTCGATAATCTCAGAACCTGAAGATCCTGATTTCTGAGGTTTTGCCATAAGTCCCCTCATACCTGAAAGCTGACGGATCTGTTCTTTTGAACCCCTTGCACCGGAGTCGAGCATCATATATACAGAGTTGAATCCCTGCTTGTCGTTAGAGAGTTGTTTCATGAGCGACTGGGTCAACCTTGCGTTAACATGTGTCCAGATATCAATGATCTGATTGTAGCGCTCATTGTTTGTAATGAAACCCATGCTGTAGTTATTCAGTACCTCTTCAACCTGCTCATATCCTTCAGTAACAAATTTTGTCTTCTCCTCAGGAATGATAACATCATCAAGGTTGAATGAAAGACCTCCCTTGAAGGCAGAATAGAATCCAAGATTCTTTATGGCATCAAGGAAGTCAGCTGTTTTTGCTGTACCGGCAAGTTTCAGAACACGACCAATAATATCTCTCAGAGACTTCTTTGTCAGCAGATCATTTATATACCCCACTTCTGAAGGGACATACTGGTTAAAAATAACACGACCGACAGTAGTCTCAATAAGATGGTTAATAAGTTCGCCATCTTTTCTGTCGTTCACCTTGACTTTTATATATGCATGAAGGTCAATTTTTCCTTCATTATATGCGATATTTACCTCTTCAGGTGAATAGAAAACGAGACCTTCACCTCTTACCTTATCAGTATCAGAGCTTCTTCTTCCTTTGGTTATATAGTAAAGTCCAAGGACCATGTCCTGTGAAGGTACCGTTATTGGAGCTCCATTGGCCGGATTCAGAATATTATGTGATGCAAGCATCAGCATCTGTGCCTCAAGCACAGCGGCATTTCCGAGCGGAAGGTGGACAGCCATCTGGTCACCGTCAAAGTCAGCGTTAAAAGCTGTACACACCAGAGGGTGAAGCTGGATTGCCTTTCCTTCGATAAGTTTTGGCTGGAATGCCTGTATCCCAAGTCTGTGAAGTGTCGGAGCACGGTTAAGAAGAACCGGATGACCTTTTAAAACATTCTCAAGGATATCCCATACAACAGGATCCTTCCTGTCGACTATCTTCTTAGCTGATTTGACTGTCTTTACTATTCCGCGTTCAATAAGTTTACGGATTATGAATGGTTTGTAAAGCTCAGCTGCCATATCTTTTGGCAGTCCGCACTCATGTAATCCAAGCTCCGGACCAACAACAATAACTGAACGGGCTGAATAGTCAACTCGTTTACCAAGAAGGTTCTGACGGAATCTTCCCTGTTTTCCTTTAAGGCTGTCACTAAGCGACTTAAGAGGTCTGTTGGCATCAGTTTTAACAGCATTTGCCTTCCTTGAATTGTCGAACAATGAATCAACTGCTTCCTGAAGCATTCGTTTCTCATTTCTGAGAATAACTTCGGGAGCTTTAATTTCAATAAGTCTTTTGAGACGGTTATTCCTGATTATAACTCTTCTGTAAAGGTCGTTCAGGTCGCTGGTTGCAAATCTTCCGCCATCGAGGGGTACAAGCGGTCTTAACTCCGGTGGAATGACCGGAACCACTTTAATTATCATCCACTCAGGTTTGTTCACATGCTTTGAATCCCTGAATGCCTCTACAACCTGAAGCCTTTTAAGTGCTTCATTTTTTCTCTGCTGCGAGGTTTCAGTATTGGCCCTGTGACGAAGTGAGTAAGACATTTCATCAAGGTCGACCCTGGCAAGAAGCTTATTAAGTGCCTCTGCGCCCATATCAGCAATAAATTTATCAGGATGAGTATCTTCAAGATACTGGTTCTCCTTTGGAAGTGATTCAACTATCTCGAGATACTCTTCTTCTGTAAGAAAATCAAGATACTTGACACCATCTGCTGCCTTGATACCAGGATTGATCACAACATATCTCTCGTAATAGATTATTGAATCAAGTTTTTTGGTCGGCAAGCCAAGAAGATATCCAATTTTGTTTGGGAGAGAGCGAAAATACCAGATATGTGCCACTGGTACAACCAGTGATATATGTCCCATTCTCTCACGGCGGACTTTCTTTTCTGTGACTTCAACACCGCAGCGGTCGCAAACGATCCCTTTGTAACGGATCCTCTTATATTTACCGCAATGGCATTCATAATCCTTTACCGGTCCGAAAATTCTTTCGCAGAAAAGTCCGTCGCGTTCCGGTTTGTATGTACGATAGTTAATTGTCTCTGGCTTGAGCACCTCTCCACTTGAACGATCAAGTATTTCTTCAGGTGATGCAAGACCTATTGATATTTTCGAGTAACTGGTCTTTGTCTTGTTATCTCTTCTGAATGACATATTCTGAAT
>CAYLYN010000094.1:0-15456 GCA_964387565.1 uncultured Rikenellaceae bacterium
GTTTCAACATCTACAGGTTGGGAGTACAATAATCCTGATAATGGCGGATTTGAAGTTACCCTTGGAGCTGATCAGAAAACTGGCCCCGGTCTTGTGCTTATTGAAGGGGGTCGTTTTACCATGGGTCAGATTCAACAGGATGTCCTTTATGACTGGAACAATAAGCCAAGGACTGTAACTGTTTCCTCATTCTATATGGATGAAACTGAAATTAAGAATATTGACTATCGTGAATATCTTTTCTGGCTCCGCAGAGTTTATAAGGATTATCCCGAAGTTTTCAGAAGGGCGCTGCCTGACACATTAGTATGGAGAAGCCCTATGGGATTCAATGATCCTTATGTTCAGTATTATTTCAGGCACCCTTCTTACAATAATTATCCTGTTGTGGGTGTAAGCTGGGTTAAGGCAAATGACTTCTGTCTTTGGAGAACAGACAGGGTAAATGAGCAGCTTCTTATAGATGAGGGAGAACTTAGTCCGGACCCCAATCAGCTTAATGAGAAAAACTTCAATACGGAGGCTTATCTTGCAGGTATGTATGAAGGTGTTGTCAATCAGTTGCGGGAAAGTCTGAATCCCGAACAGACAGAGAGAAGGACTAATTTTGAAGATGGATTGCTTCTTCCCAGTTACAGGCTGCCAACTGAGGCTGAATGGGAGTTTGCAGCATATGCACTACGGGGAACTACATTTGAAGAAAGGATCTACGAGAGAAGAATCTTCCCATGGGATGGACATAACGTCAGAAATGCAGATAAGAAAAACCGTGGTGAAATGATGGCTAACTTTGTACGTGGCAGGGGTGATATGATGGGAGTAGCAGGTAACCTGAATGACAATGGATCGATTACCGTTGACGTGAGGTCTTACTGGCCAAATGATTATGGACTCTACTGCATGGCAGGTAATGTAAACGAGTGGGTACTGGATGTGTATCGTCCACTTACCTTTGATGATATGGATGGATTTAATCCTTTCAGAGGTAATGTCTATACCGACCTGAGAAGAGATGCAAATGGTAATATTGTAGGAAAAGACAGGCTCGGACGTCTTTACGTTGATACTGTAAAGGATCTTGATGTTGCTAACAGATACAACTATCAGAAAGGTGATTACAGAAACTATAAGGATGGAGATCTTCAGTCAGCCATTCCGGGCGGAGCAGACTGGAATACTGAAGATGGCAAAAAAGGTTCGATGAGGATGTATTCTCAGGAATCTGGTGCCGGAGGAGGTCAGTCTGATTATGTAACACTTATAAATGATAATGCAAGAGTATACAAAGGTGGTTCATGGAAGGACAGAGCATACTGGCTTAATCCATCAACAAGAAGATTCCTCGATCAGGATGCTTCACGTGACGATATCGGATTCAGGTGTGCAATGATCAGAGTCGGAAGCCCTTCAGGAATGTAAGAAGTAGTTACTATAATATAAAAGGGGCTGATTAAGCCCCTTTTTTGTCCTTGCCGAAGTATGAAGACAGACCAGATTTATGACCTGTTTAAAAAATCCACAGGTATCAGTACTGATTCACGCACAGTAAAGCCCGGTGAGATTTTTTTTGCCCTCTGGGGTGAAAAGTATAATGGAAACAAGTTTGTGGATGAGGCACTTGGAAGAGGTGCTTCATGGGCTGTGATAGATGATCCTATTTATGAAACAGAGAGCACAATACTTGTTGATGATTGCCTCTTTGAGCTACAGGCACTGGCATCACATCACCGGAGAACGATGAATGTTCCTGTTCTGGCAATTACAGGAACAAACGGGAAAACAACAACCAAGGAGCTAATAGCCACTATCCTTTCAAAAAAGTTAAAAATACACTATACTAAAGGTAATCTCAATAATCATATCGGGGTTCCCCTTACAATATTAGCAGCACCTCCTGATACCCAGATGATGATTATTGAAATGGGAGCTAATCATATTGGTGAAATAAGATCTCTCTGTCTAATTGCCCGCCCCGATTATGGTATCATTACGAATATAGGAACAGCACATATTGAAGGCTTTGGATCATTAGAAGGAGTTATTAAAGCCAAATCTGAATTGTATGAATTTCTGAGAAAAGTAAATGGTGTGGCTCTTTACGATGATAAGAATCCCATTCTGACAGAGAAAATATTCAAAATGATTAACAGGGCTGTGCCTTTCAGTGATCCGACAGGAATTGAGCTGAAACTTGAACTTGTAAGTTCTGACATCTTACTTAAATTAAAGGCAACCTACCAAAACAGATCATATGATCTGAATACGAACCTTTTTGGAGAGTATAACTATGAAAACATAAAGGCGGCAATTGCAACCGGACTGTTTTTTGATGTTCCTATGGCAGATATTGTTGACGCTTTAGAGAAATACCATCCTGAGAATAACAGGTCACAGGTCCTGCATACTGAAAATAATACCGTTATATGCGATTCCTATAATGCGAATCCGACTAGCATGGTAATGGCGATTCGATCATTCTCTGCTCTTCATTCAGATCATAAAATGATAATTCTGGGAGATATGCTTGAACTGGGGGAGAAATCTGAACCGGAACATTTAAGAATACTGGAAGAGCTTAAATCCCTTAAGCCGGAGTCTGTCCTTCTTGTTGGTCCGGTCTTTAATAAATTATCAGGCAGGTTTGGATACAGGTCATTTGAAACTACAGCCAGGCTGAAGGATTATCTTATTAAGAAACCTGTAAAGGGATTCAATATCCTGGTCAAAGGATCCCGGATGATAAGCCTGGAAAGGATTTATGATATTCTTTGAAAAAGCGGAATTTCAAACTAATTATTTTCTTCAAAGGTTAAATTAATAAGAAGAACCTCCGACCTGCTTCCCGAACGTACCCTGGGGCCCCATAATCCGTATCCTGATGATACTATTACATGAGTATTTCCGCGCTTAAGATACCCATAGCTCACTTCGTAAATAATACGGGTCAGATAGTTAAGAGGCCACATCTGTCCATTATGGGTATGTCCCGACAATTGAAGATCAATACCATTCTTAACTGACTCATCGATATGAAAAGGCTGATGGTCTAAAAGGATTAAAGGTTTTGTTCTGTCTGTCTGATTAATAATATCATCAAGAGATTTACGGCTCTTTCCATAAAACCTCTTTGCGTCCTTGTCAATTCTTCCTATCAGCTGAATTCCTCCATCGAGAGTAACCACTTCATCCTTGAGTACACGAATCCCTTTACTCTCAATATATGGGATGGTCCTGTCTCCCCCTCCAATGTATTCATGATTTCCTGCGATTGCGTAAATACCTTCCCTGCACCTTGGACATGTAAAATATTGCAGCAGGTCGCCACGAAGAACCGGACCTATTTCTCCGTCAATAATATCACCAAGGAGCAGAACCATATCAGGATTTATCTCTTTTAGCATGGAGGAGAGCTTTGTTATGCTGCGCTTTCTTATTATGCTTCCCAGATGAATGTCTGAAACTGCTGCAATTCTGAGTGATTTAATTTCTCCAGCTGGCTTATTAATAGTGATATTATATTCTTTGACAACGGGAATTACAGCATTTATAAATCCGCCTCCTATTAATAAAACAGAAAGACCTGCTGTTATCAGAAATGCCAGTTTCCTGAAAACAGGAATAGTCTCAGAAGAAATAATGCCGCTAAGTCTGAGTAAAAGAAGGACAATATCCGACAGAAGGAAAAAAATAAATCCATACAACATGAAAGCTAGCCAGAATCCGCCGATAATATTTAATACATCTGTAATTAGCGAGGAGTGTCTGGCCTCAATGAACTTGGCTACTATAAAAATTGCAGCAAGGATAAAGAATGTCAGAGAGTATGCGAGCTTGTTCGCCTGCAGCACAGGAAGGGCATTATACCCTTTGAAAAAGAGATAAAGATTTAATAAAGAATATATTGTAATTACTACAATGAAAAAAACAGCCATCTGATAATGTTTCATTATTATTTCTGATACATATTAATAAGGTCGAAGGTTCTCCGTCCTCTGATATAAAACTCAAAAACGATACTTTTGTTCAGTATTCCTCTTTTCATGCCTGAATATCCTATACCTTGTAATGACTTCCTTTTTATTTTAAGCTCATTTTTATTCCTGTAATAATCCATATGAGCCTTCCATACCGATTTAAAATTCACAAAATCACCTTTAGAGAGAAACATCAGTGCAGCTGCACCGTCAAGCATTTTTCTGATAAAAAGTGTTACCCGAAATTTCTTATCCGGAAGATTTTTGTAGAGCAGATAAAGACTGTTTCGGAAATTGAGATATGTCTTGAAAGGTGATGTGTAAGGCAGGGAGCCGCCTCCTACATGATATATTGCCGAATCGGGTATATAACAAACTCTGTAACCCAGCCTGTTGAATCTCCAGCAAAGATCGATCTCCTCCATATGGGCAAAAAAGGAGGGATCAAATCCTCCCGCTTTTTTCCAGGCTTCAGACCTTACGATCATACAGGCACCACTCGACCAGAATACATCAGTCCGATTGTCATACTGACCATTATCCTTCTCAATATTATTAAATATTCTTCCGCGACAGAAAGGGAATCCATATTTATCGATGAAACAGCCTGCTGCACCTGCATGTTCGAAAAAGTCACGTTTTGTATATGAAAGAATTTTAGGCTGACAGGAAGCTATTTTAAGGTCCGAATCCATGAATTCAACAAGTGGATTGAGCCAGCCTTCAGTAACCTCTATGTCGGAATTGAGCAATACATAATATCTGGCCTCTATCTGTTCAAGAGCAAGATTATAGCCACCTGCAAAGCCATGATTTGAACCAAGCTTAATTATCCTGACTTCGGCATGGTTCAGAGAAAGCCAGTCAGCTGAACCATCCGTTGATCCGTTGTCTGCAACATATATAACAGTATCGGGGACAACAGAATGCTTTACTACATTTCCAAGGAACTTTTTAAGGTAATCAAGTCCGTTCCAGTTCAATATTACGATAGCTGTTTTATGCATTATGCCGTGGCCTTTTATGCTTCCACCTTCTATGACTCCAGAGCCAGTATTCAGGTTTTTCTATAATTTGTTTTTCGAGACGTCTTACATAATTCTCAATTATTACTTTTTCTTCAATTCCCCTGGTATGATCGAAGAGTAGCTCAAAGTCGACGTTATAATGACCTCTTTTTTTCTTCTGGATATTGAAAAACACGACTGCCATATCATATTTGGATGCAATTTTTCCTGCACCTGTAAAAAATGCAGTCTCCTGGTTCAGAAAAGTTGTCCAGTGATTTGTTTCCAGTCCCGGAGGTGTCTGATCTGCAAGAAATACACTGAAAGTGTTAATGCCCAGTTTCCTGTAATTTATAATATCCTTAATAATCATAGATGTTGCTGCAAGTTTTAATCCGTCTTTTGTTCTCTGATCATTCATAAACCTGTCAAAATATTTGTTTTGCAGAGGCTTGTATATTACGGTAGTGAGATAATTTACTTTCTGACCCAGCAGTGTTGGCCATTCCCAGTTATTGTAGTGACCCAGTACTCCTATTATATCCCGTTTTTCATCTCTCAGCTTATCGAATATTTCTGTATTGGAATAGGTGAACCGTTTCTTTTGTGTTGAGTTTGACATATTTCGCAGCTTCAGTATCTCAATAAAAAGGTCGGCAAGATGCCTGTAGAAATCTTTCTCTATCTGCCGGATTTCTTTATCAGATTTCTCAGGGAAAGAGTTTATAAGATTCGTCAATACGACCTTTCTTCTGTATGAAGGGAAATAATAAAGCACTAAAAAAAGAAAATCGGAAAAAATATAGAGGACCGTCAGAGGAAGCAAGGTTATCAGCCAGTTAATGCCAAAGAATATATAGTATAAAATTGCTCTCACTTGTCTAATTCCCTTTTTTGATCATAAAATTACTTACAATTTCCATAATCTCAGGATATACATTACTGTTTGAGGCAACAACTTCCTCTCCGCTGAGGTTTTTTTCTCTGCCTGAAAAGTCGCTTATTTTTCCGCCGGCTTCTCTGAGAATTATGACGCCTGCAGCTATGTCCCAGGGATGTAGTCCGTATTCATAGAATACCTCAAACCTGCCGCATGCCACATAGGCTATATCAATTGATGCTGAACCCATTCTTCGAATTCCCTGTGTGTTCATGCATAGCCATGACAGCAGTTTCATATAGTCATCAAGCCGTCCGAAATCGCTGTAGGGCAGACCTGTTGCAATAAGGCTTTCAGATAATTTCTTTGCGTCTGATACCCGGATTCTATTTCCGTTTAGCCAGGCTCCGCCATCTTTCCATGCAGTATATACTTCATTACCTCCCACAACATGAATTACACCTGCAACAGGTTCATTATCTTCAAGCAGTCCAATACTTATTGCATATAGCTTCAGACCATGAAGAAAATTGGTAGTTCCGTCGAGAGGATCAATAACCCAGCAATATTTCTCACCATGCTTCGACGAGGTACCCTCCTCAGTCCTGAATCCCGCTTCAGGAAGTATTAAGGAAAGACGGTCGACGAGCATTTTTTCCGAACCTTTGTCGACGTAACTGACAAAGTCATTCAGTCCCTTTTTTTCTGTACGCCCGGTATCAAATACAGAAGCCTCTTTAAGAATAAAATCAGCAGTTTCTGCAGATGCCCGTTCAACATCTTTACATAATTTTTCAAGGTCAATCATTATTCAATCAATTAGTTCAGCAGTCATCCTGCCTGTTTCAGAAATATTAATCATTTTAATTCTCCTGACAGTACCGGCAAGTTTGGAGCTCCATGGATATTCAACCCTCAGGTAATTGGATGAGAAGCCTGTTATAAATCCTTCGCTGCGGCTTCTTTCGAATAGCACTTCTGTGATCTGACCAATATTCATCTTTCTGAAATCTGCCTGTTTAGCAGCAGACAGCTCTGACAGAACCCTGCTTCTTATTTCTTTCTCGGCGTGGTGGACTTTTCCCGGCAGATTTTCAGCCACTGTTTCAGGTCGCTCAGAAAAAGTGAAAACATGAAGATAGGAGAGAGGGAGTCCTTTCAGAAAATCTACTGTGTCATTAAAATCAGACTCTGTTTCTCCCGGGAAACCGATTATTACATCAGCACCTATTCCGGCAAATGGAATAACATCCCTGATCTTAGCCACCCTGGATGCAAAAAGATCGCGCCTGTATCTTCTTCGCATGAGTCCAAGGATTTTATCAGACCCGCTCTGCAGAGGAATATGAAAATGGGGTAGAATCTTTTTGTTCTCAGCTGTCAGTTGAATAATTTCATCGGTGATGAGGTTAGGTTCTATTGATGAAATCCTGAACCTCTCTATCCCTTCAGTCTTTACAATTTCTCTTAGAAGGGTTTCAAATGACTCACCTGTTGATTTTCCAAAGTCGCCTATATTTACTCCTGTGAGAACTATTTCTTTAACCCCTGTTTCCGCTATTTTTCCTGCTTCTTCCAGGATATCTGCTATTGCAGGATTTCTGCTGTTGCCCCTTGCCAGAGGGATAGTGCAGTATGAACAACCATAATCACAACCATCCTGTATTTTAAGGAATGAACGAGTCCTGTCGCCCATTGAAAAAGATGGGTGGAAACTGTCGGTTTCATTGATATTGCACGAATGAACTTCTGCTACAGCTTTCTTTCGAGTATTGGCAAGGTAGGATCCTATGTCGAACTTTTCATTCATTCCCAGCACCAGATCAACTCCGGGGATCGATGAAATCTCCTGTGGTTTGAGCTGGGCATAGCATCCGACAACAGCTATAAAGGCTCCCGGCGAAAGGTTGATGAATTTTTTTATAGCCTGCCTGCATTTTTTATCAGCAGCATCTGTTACCGAGCAGGTATTAATAACATAAATATCTGCTCTGGTATTTGCAGGAACTCTCTCATACACTTCTGATGGGAAAGACCTTGACATAGTTGATGTTTCAGCGAAATTCAACTTGCAACCGAGAGTATGGAATGCTACTTTTTTTTTTGTACTGGTCATGTTATCTGGCGCAATGGCTCAGTGGCTCAACGACTAATATTTCTTGATACTATTTCTTAAGTTTTGTGATGTAAACATTCTTAAATTCAATATCTTTTCCTTCGCTCTGAAGACAGATTGTGCCACTTGATATGTTAACATTGGTGCCTTTGTTCTGGAGTATTCCATTTACAATAACCTCAATCGAGTTTCCTTCGCATTTTACCTCCATAGTATTCCATTCGCCAACCGGTTTCTCCGAAGATGGGGCCTTTTTAGGTACGACCCATTTTGATTTATCAGTATGTTCTGTCATGTCGGCACCATTCATGCATACAAAATCACCAGCATTTCCAGCCATAAGCTGACATTCAATACATTTCAGCCAAATTGCATCAGGCTCCTGTCCATGTACAAACACTCCGCTATTAGTAGCCTCCTGTGGCCAGCGCCATTCCACGTGGAGTACATAATCAGAATATACTTCCCTGGTACGCATATAACCGAAAGGATCGCCGCTTATATGAATTACGCCGTTTTTTACTGTAAATACTTTTTGAGGATCAACTGACTGATCTTTCAGGTAAAATGTCCAGTTTGAAAGATCCCTGCCATTGAAAAGCATTATCTTTTCTCCCTTTGGCTTTGTTTTTTTATTGTTTTTTCCTCCTTTTGACTGGGCAGGAGCAGCCAGGGCAATAGTTAATAATATTGCACTGATGATCATAAAGATGCCTGAAAATTTTGTTTTCATTTTTGTATTTATTAGATGTATAAAATCCCTTTTACTGCCTGCACAAATACCACTGGCTCTTCAAGATGAAAAAACTCTTGTTACCTTCCGCCTTTCCGCCTTTCCGCCTTATAATAATTTACTTGCCAGTTCAGCAAGGAAGCTCCTTTCTCCTTTTACCAGGTTTACATGAGCGAAAATATCCTGATCTTTCATTTTGTCGGAGAGATAGCTCAGACCGTTTGAGGCAGTATCAAGGTATGGTGAATCGATCTGTTCAATATCACCTGTAAATACCATTTTAGTCCCTTCTCCTGCCCTTGTTATTATTGTCTTTATTTCATGAGGTGTGAGGTTTTGAGCTTCATCGACAATGAAAAAAATGCTTGAAAGACTGCGTCCTCTTATATAAGCCAGAGGTGTTATAACCAGCTTCTCTTCTTTCATCATATCATTAATACGAAGGAATTCAGGACTCTGATGACTGAATTTATGCTTAATAACTGTAAGATTATCATATAAAGGTTGCATATAAGGATCCATCTTCTCCTTTACGTCACCTGGGAGAAATCCCAGATCGCGGTTTGCAAGCGGTACAATCGGCCGCGCAAGGAAAATCTGTTTGTATCTTTTGTGCTGTGAAAGCGCAGAAGCCAGAGCAAGCAGAGTTTTTCCGGTACCTGCCTTACCGGTTAGGGAAACCAGTTGAATATCAGGATTTGAAAGTGCCTCAAGTGCAAAGGTCTGTTCCGCATTGCGTGGATCAATTCCATAGGTTGTTTGCTTAATAACCCTGTTAAGCATTTTATTAACCGGATTATAATGAGCCAGTGCACTGGCCCCGCTATTCTTAATTATATAGAACTGATGACCTGCCTGTGGCTGTTCTATGCCAAAATCATCAGAACTGACGCCATCAGGAACTTCATACAGTTTACTGATAAGCTCATGGCTGACACCCTCATATATTCTGATCCCCTTGTACAGGTCATCAATGTTGGCCACTTTATCATTCTGGTAATCCTGTGCCAGTATCCCGAGCGACTTGGCTTTCATCCTGAGGTTGATATCCTTCGTTATAAGGACTACAGCCTTATCCTTGTTTGCACTGCAAACATAATCAGCTATAGCGAGTATACGATGGTCCGGAGTCCTTTCAGGAAAGGACTGGGATACCTTATCCGAAAAATCCTTGCCTGTTTCAATATGCATATTGCCCAGGTTTTCACCAAGAGGTATATTGGCTGTTAATAGCATGTCACCCGAGAGTTTGTCTAATTCTCTTGTGAATTCACGGGCATGGAAATTTATCAAGTCATTTCCACGTTTGAACTTGTCAAGTTCTTCAAGAACTACAATTGGGATTATAACATCATTTTCTTCAAAATTGTAGATACATTTATAATCATGAAGCAGAACGTTAGTGTCAATTATAAAAAGTTTCTTGTTGCTTTTTTTCTTCTTCATTTTTCAATTATCAGTAAGTCAGTCCTGTACAACAAAAATCATAATATTTATACCAGCTTCAAAAATAACTAAATTAAACCATTAATTGTTTGCTGTTGGTAAACTATGTTATTTTGTGGAAAAGAATATATAAGGTTATTGGTTCAGGGCGCACTATTCAGGAGACACAAAGAGATCCAGACTGCAAGACCGCAATACAATTATGACATATAAAGAAACGCTTAATTTCCTCTATTCACAGTTACCTGCTTATCACAGGATAGGGAAAGCCGCATATAAGAATGATCTGCATAATACCATAGCGCTGGATGATTATTTTAAGCATCCTCATGCAAAGTATCTGACCATACACGTAGGCGGCACCAATGGCAAGGGTTCTGTTTCTCATATGGCTGCCTCAGTTTTACAGGAGGCTGGTTACCGGACAGGTTTATATACTTCACCGCATCTGAAGGATTTCAGGGAAAGAATAAGGATTAACGGGAAGATGATCCCTGAAAAGGAAGTGATTTCATTTGTTGAAGATCACGGACAGATTATCAAATCACTTCTTCCATCTTTTTTTGAGATGAGTGTTGCAATGGCATTGGATTATTTTGCCAGAGAAGAAGTTGATATTGCAGTTATTGAAGTAGGGTTGGGGGGAAGGCTGGATTCAACAAATATTATTAAACCCATCGTGTCTGTAATAACAAATATAGGCCATGATCACATGGACCTGCTGGGAGATTCTATCGAAAAGATAGCCTATGAAAAAGCAGGGATAATTAAGCAAGGTGTTCCGGTTGTAATCGGTGAAAAGAAACCCGAAACAGAGAATATTTTTATGACATCTGCGAAAATTGCAGGATCGCAGGTTTTTTTTGCAGAAGATAACTTTTGTTGTGAACTTGAAAGGATAGATTTAAACAAGCCGCTTCGTAAATATAATATCAATGAATTAAACAAGGACGGGCTTTTTACAGGTGCTATACCGCTGGGTGGTGATTATCAGGCAGCCAATATCACAACTCTTTTTCAGTTATTCAGTTGCCTGGTGGATGTGTTGAGTGTAAACGGTGACAATATTTCCTCTGGAATACATAATGTGATTAGAAACACTGGATTACAGGGTCGATGGCAGGTGCTGCAGAGGAATCCTGTGATTATTTGCGATACGGGTCATAATCTTGAAGGATTGAAATATGTTATAAAACAGGTTTTGGAGATCTCTGCTTCAAAACGTCATTTTGTCATTGGCTTTGTAAGCGATAAAGACCTGGATTCTGTGCTGCCTCTTTTTCCTTCAGAATCAGAATATTATTTTACCAGAGCGTCTGTCCCCCGGGCAATGGATGCAAAGAAATTAATGGATGCAGCCTCCCGGTATGGACTCAAAGGAAGATGCTTTTCATCAGTAACAGAAGCATATAATACTGCAAAAGGAGAAGCTGATATTTCTGATCTTATATTTGTTGGAGGCAGTACTTTTGTTGTATCTGAAGTTTTATAATTTACTTACATTTGATTTAAAGAAGTTTTATTAATGAAGACACTACTACTAATAGTCGCACTTGTAACGGCAGTATTCTCAGCATATTCCCAGAATGAAAAGAGGATAGTCATCCTTCATACAAATGATTTGCATTCAAGAGTTACTGGATTTGGCCCGGAATCAAGTTATTCACCTCTTACAATAAATGATGATAAAACTACAGGTGGTTTTGCAAGGATTGCCTCAATTATAGAGAATGAAAGAAACCAAAATCCGGGGACAACATTAGTACTTGATGCAGGGGACTTTCTTATGGGTACACTTTTTCAGCATCTCGAACCAGCTACCGGATTCCAGTTACCGCTAATGAAAAAAATGGGTTATGATGCTGTTTGCATCGGTAATCATGAATTTGATTTTGGTCCTGAAAAACTTGCGGATATAATATCTTCTTCTTCAAGGAGGGGGGAGCTTCCGGCTCTTTTGTCAGGCAATGCTGAATTCAGCAGGAAAGATTCAACTGATGATTCACTGGAGGCTCTTTTTGATTCAGGTATAATTAAAAGAACATATGTATATGAGATTGATCAAATAAAAATTGGTTTATTCTCTCTTATGGGAAAGGTCGCCGATGAGAATGCTGCCTTTGCCCCGCCTGTTACATTTTCCAGGCAGATAAAGGCTGCAAGAAGAATGGTTAAAGAATTACAGAAAGAGAAGTGTGATATCATAATCTGTCTTTCACATTCCGGGATTGATCCTGATGGAAACGGAGGCTGGAAAGGAGAGGATGTTGCGCTTGCCAAAAAGGTTAAAGGTATCAATTTAATAATCAGCGGTCATACTCACACGCAACTTAATAAACCCTTGATTGTAAACGAAATTCCGATTGTGCAGACAGGTGATTATGGAAGAAATATCGGGCGTATTGAACTTCTGCTTTCCGGGGGTACTGTTAAGTTTGAGGAAAGTCGCCTCATTTCAGTTGATGATCAGATTCCAGGAGATCAAGATATCAATGGCATTATTGAAGAACAGAAAACAGTAATAAACAAAGTGATTCTTAATCCTCTCGGAATGGATTATGGAAAAATTATTGCGGAGACTGATTATTTGCTTGAATGTGATGAACAGGGGGATGTTGAGAACAGTAATCTTGGTCCTTTTGTAGCCGATGCTATTCATAAATATGTCAATAAGCATAGTGAACAAGGCACGGATATCAGTATGGTTGCTGCAGGAGTTATAAGGGAAAAGATACTTCCGGGGATGCAGAGTGCTCCTGATATCTTCAGGGTGATGTCGATGGGAACGGGAAATGATAATATTCCAGGTTATCCCCTTGCAAGGTTGTACGTAACAGGGAAAGAGCTTAAAAGCATACTGGAGATACTTAATGTGGCTTGGAAATCAACACCTGCCAATTATTGTTATTTTTCGGGTTTAAAAGTCGAAACAAATCCTGATGGAGGGTTATTGAATAAAATCCGGAAGGTGTCAATAATTCTGCCTGACGGATCAGTAAAAGATGTTGATTTCTCAAAAAAGAACCAGACATTGTACTCAGTGACTGCGAATTCATATATGCTGCAATTTATCGGAATAATTAAAAAGATGAGTTTTGGGCTTATAAATGTCAGTCCTAAAGATATAGATGGCGAAAAGATAACTGATATGAAAAATGCCGTAATAGATATGGACACATCTAAATCAGGTATACAGGAAGGAAAGGAGTGGCTCGCTCTGATAGAATATCTCCAGATGATGAATGACCTTAACGGTAACGGCATTCCCGATATCGATCCAAAATACAGGAATGCGTTAAAAACCCATTACCCGGTAAGCACCAGATAGTAACTACTTATTCTTTTTTCCCCATGTGCTGAATGGATTATCAACTACCGGCCTTTTTTTCAGATTGGCAACTTCAAGTCCTATTGAATACATGGTACGGGTTATCAGTTCCATTTTGTGGAAATCGAGTTTCCCGATTACATCACCAGTAGTATGATAATCCGAATGGAGTCCGGTAGTGAAAAAAAGTACCGGTATATCCTTTTCAACGAAATTATAATGATCACTCCTTGAAAATAGCTGCAGAGGATTTTCTCTGCCACTCAGGCTGTAGTCAAAATCGATTTCACTCTTTTTATCAATTTCGTTTGCAATTGAGACGAGTTCGCTGCTCTGATTCCCTGTAATGACAAAAACTGTTTTCGGACCACTCATGGGCGTCTGATCGGTAGAGTCTGCAACTCCTTTTACACGTCCTATCATATCCATATTGAGGTCTGCCACTGTATTTTCAAGCGGGAAAAGGGGAGCTCTTGTATATGATTCTGAACCATATAATCCAATCTCTTCTCCTGAAACCCACAGGAACAAAATGGTCCTGGCAGGTTTCTTCTTTAGTGACTGAAAAGCTTCGGCCATTTCAAGAAGTGCTGCACAGCCTGAAGCATCATCATCGGCACCAGGGTGTACCTTACTGCCTTTGCCTCCAATATGGTCATAATGACCTGAAAATACAACGACTTCATTTTTTAGAACCGGGTCACTGCCTTCCACATAACCTGCTATGTTACTGAGGGTAACTTCTTTGTTTGTTGTTATTGAATTAATCCGGAGTTTCTTGTTTTCAATATTAAATGACCTGCTTTTAACTGACTTGTCAATTTCTTCCTGAAGTTTTACGAGTGTATGTCCTGATCCTTTCAGGATTTCATCAGCCAGGTCTCTGTGTATAAATAGGACCTTGGGCATTGATGCCATGAATGGATTAGGCATCCTTTCTTTATCTCCCTTTAATGAGGTCTGAGAGTTGAGATAACCTGCAATACCAGGATTTGATTCTTCAAATGAATTGAATCCCGACTTCGGGTCACATACAATAAGGATAGCCTTTGCCTTAGTCAGTACAAGTGTGGATATTTTTGTCTGGAAATTCATTTCGGATGACCATGCCGGTTCTTCAAACTGACAAGTTTTACCATCCTCTTTCATAGGAGCCCTGTCCATTATAAGAAGTATCTTGCCTTCAGGTGTGATATTTTCAAAATCGTTGTAACCATATTTATCTGACTTTATTCCATAGCCGGCAAATATTACATCACCATCCAGTGTGAAATCAGCAGGACCTGTAGGAATGAGGTTTATGAATGAGGCCCTGTTCATTACTGTGTCACTATTATTTGAAATTACCTGAATTACTGACTTATCAGTATCGGTTACTTTCTTCATAATGGTATATGGCTGAAAAAAACTATTGCCATTTCCGGGTTTCAGTCCTATCAGTTTTGCCTGGGATGCAATATAATTTCCGGCAATCTCCAAACCCTCTTCTCCATTCATCCTTCCTTCAAGAAGAGGGGAGGCCAGAAAGGATACATGGCTTTCAAGATCAGATGCTGTAATTGAAAGGGAGTTGTCGTTCTTCTGTGCTTTCAGAGTTATTGATAATATTACAAATAAAAACGATAATAACGAGTGAGAAATAATTCTGGTCATATTGCTTTTTAGATTATTGAACTTGCATTTTGGCAAAGTAATAAAGAATTGAGAGATAATTTTCATAAGTTTGTGGCCTAAAATCAAAAAGATGGAAATTAGTCTCTTTTTCTGGATTGGATTTCACCTTTTCATTTTTTTCATGCTGGCACTCGACCTGGGGGTGTTTCATAAAAAATCACACAAGGTACCTGTAAGGGAGGCAATCATATGGAGTCTTGTATGGGTTTCACTGGCTATATCATTTAATTTTCTTGTATACTTCTGGTTTGGAAAGATTAAAGCCCTTGAGTTTCTTACTGGTTATGTAATAGAGTAT
>CAYLYN010000095.1:0-15375 GCA_964387565.1 uncultured Rikenellaceae bacterium
ACCGGTTGTTACAAGGGAAAGATTTTATTTTCTTACTGAAGATGGAAGAATGTTAGCATTTGGAATAAAGAGAAAACAATGAAAATAGTCTACTTAATTACAGGATCAGGAGGTTCATTTTATTGCGGTAACTGTTATCGTGATATGCTTTTTCTGAGAGCAATAAGAAGGGTGCCAGGAATAAAAGCATCGGCTATTCCCCTTTATCTTCCTCCTGATAAATCAAATACAGAAACCGGATTTGATGATCATGTATTTTTTGGAGCCATTTCAATGTACCTGAGGGAAAAGGTTAATATTTTCAGAAATATGCCAGCAATATTTGACAAAATATTTGATTTCACTCCATTCCTTAAGCTGGCAGCCAGGCAGGCAGGAACTACAAGAACAGAAGGTCTTGAAGAGCTCACATTAAATATGATTGAAGGAGATAATGCATTTAAACCTGCAGAGGTTAAAAGACTTGTGAGGTATCTTGAATCTACCGGAAAGCCTGATATCCTTCACCTTTCAAATGCCTTGATCCTTGGCCTTGCACGTCAGCTTAAGAAACATATGAATATAAAAGTAGTATGTTCCCTTCTGAATGAGGATGACTGGATAGAGGATATGAAGGAACCGTTCAGAAGCAAAGCCTGGGAACTGATTGCCCGGGAATCTGAATATGTTGACAGGTTTGTAACACCCAGTCGTTATTATAAAGAGATGTTCATATCAAAAACCAGGCTTAAAGGAGATAATATTGATATTGTTCCACTTGGATTCGACCACGAAGGTTTTGAAGCTGATGAAATAGAAGGACGGGCACCTGCAATTGGCTATTTTTGCAGGGTTAATTCTCATAATGGTTTTGACAAGCTGGTAGATGCTTTTATTGAACTTAAGAAGCAAAACATAATTCCTGAACTTACATTGAATGTATGCGGAGGTTTCACAGGTGATGACAAGCCATTTATTTCTGAACAGATAAAAAAAATTAAGGAAAATGGTTTCAAAAAAAGCGTGAAGATCTTTCCTGAATTTCAGGGGAATAAAAAAGCAGAGTTTTTCAGATCTGTTGATGTAATAAGTGTTCCGGTAAGGAAGTATGACGGATATGGGCTTTATATACTTGAAGCTAATATTGAAGGGGTACCTGTTGTACAGCCTGCAACAGGAGGATTTCCTGAAATAGTAGAAATGACTGGCGGAGGTATAACCTATGAACCTGACAGTATAGAAGCTCTTACTGAATCACTGAAAAAAGTATTAACTGATAGTGATTTACGTAAAAAGCTCGGAAACGCTGGTCAGAAAGGTGTCAGGGAAAAACTTTCCCTGGGTAATATGTCTGCCGGACTGGCTGAATTATACGATAAGACTATGAAAGGCCAAATGTAATAATCAGGATATGCTCAGACTTGAAAATATTTCAAAATCATTTCCCCGGAGGGGAACTGTTCTGGATAATTTAAATCTTGAAGCCGGTGAGGGTGACTCCATCTCTGTGACCGGCCCTTCAGGCTCAGGTAAGACAACACTCATGAATATAATCGGAGCCCTTGAAAGACCTGATTCAGGAGATATCCTGTTCAAAGGTACTTCAATATTAAAACTTGGATCTGATGAGCTTTCAGGTTACAGAAACAGGAATATAGGATTTGTTTTCCAGGATCATCTGCTTCTTAATCATCTTACAATAAGGGACAATATAATGTTACCTCTTTTTGCTGAGAGAAGAAGTGAAGAGGAATATTCTGAGAAAGAAGAGTATTGTGAAAAGCTAATGGATCGTATAGGTATTGCCGGATTAAAGGAAAAATACCCGTTCCAGATTTCCGGAGGAGAGGCACAAAGAGCAACACTCATAAGGGCCCTGATTTCCAACCCTTCAATAATTCTGGCTGACGAACCTACCGGCTCCCTTGATTCAAGGAACGCGCAAAACCTGGGACATCTGCTCGTTGATCTGAACAAGGAGTTCAGAATCACACTCATTGTAGCCACTCACTCGAATGATCTGGCACAAATGATGGATATACACCTCAGGCTTGAAGAGGGCAAGCTTATTAAATAATATCTTGAATATTGTAATGAAAAATTCCCTGCTGAAGCTTACCGGACGCTCGCTTATTTTCTACCGGAAGGATTACCTGAACCAGATCATTATTATTGCAATACTGGCTGCAATAATAACAGGATCTTTACTCACCGGTGATTCAGTCAGAGAAAGCCTTATCAAGAGTTCGCGGGAGAAACTTGGAAACACTGGTATATTAATAAGTTCAGGACTCAGGTTCCTTGATTACTCTCTTGCTGAAAGATTTGCTGAATCACATAATATTAAGACTACCGCACTGCTTGAGACAGAGGGCTATTGCCAGAATTTTGCAACTGGTGCTACTGCTCTTAATATCAATATATATGGTATCACACCCGGATTTTTTACTTTCAATGGAATAAACGGAATAGAAATTCCTGAGGGTACAATTGCTGTTAACCGAAGCCTTGCTGACCATTTGAAGGTTGTCGAAGGAGATGAAATTACAATCAGATTCAGGGAAGCAGATCCCATTCCGGAAAATGCACCATTTGCCCCGGAAAATCAGGGCGAAAATTCAAGGGTCTTCAAAATTTCCGTGATCCTTGATGCCGGAAATGCCGGAAATTTTTCCCTGGGCATAAGCCAGTTGATTCCACAGAATATTTTTGTTAACCTGAAGGATCTTCAGCTGGAAGGTAGTTCTTCATACAGGATGAACCGGTTGCTGGTAGCTTATAACAGTAATAATTCTGAATCAACAATCAATGAAATGCTTAAGGAAATCCTCCTGATAACTGATTTAGGATTATCAATCAGAAAATCTGAAGTCACCGGTGAAACTGAAATTATTTCTGACAGAATTTTTATTGACAGTGCAATAGTATCTACGATCCTTAAGGAGATTCACCAGGGTTATCCGGTAATCACTTACCTGGCTAACAGTATCAGATCAGGCAATTCTGAAACGCCATATTCTTTCGTAAGCGGTATTCCTGCTGAAGGCGAAGAATCACCTGCAGGAGATGAGATATTGATAAGCAGATGGCTGGCAGATGATCTCAATGCCAGTCAAGGCGACAATATTACCCTTAAATGGTATCATCCTGTAGGAAATAAGCTTGAAGAGGAAGAAAAAACTTTTGTGATAAAAGGTATTACCGGAAACAGGAATATATTTTCTGATCCGTCACTTATGCCAGAATTCCCGGGCATTTCAGGCAGCACTTCATGTTCTTCCTGGGATGCCGGAATTCCGATTCTGATGGATAAGATCAGGGATAAGGATGAAGAGTATTGGAACAGGTTTAAAGGTACGCCAAAGGCATTCGTAAACTATGAAGAGGGAAAGAAATTATGGGGAAACAACTTCGGACCTGCAACTGCTGTAAGATTTCCTTCCCATATAAATAAGGAGCTCATTATTAATTCATTAAAAGGAAAAATAGAACTGCTTGAAGCCGGAATAACTATTACCAATGTAAGGAGTTCAGGAGAGAAAGCAGCAAACAAGGGAGTCGATTTCGGAACTCTTTTTCTCAGCCTTGGATTCTTTATAATTCTCTCTTCCATAATACTTCTCTCCTTTGCAGTCTCTATATTCTTTGACTCGAAGAAAGAACATGTACGAACCTACTTCGCACTTGGTTTCAGCAAGAGACTTATAGGAAGAATGTTCTTTGTGGAAACATCTCTGATTGCTGCTACAGGTGCTTTTGCCGGCATCTTTCTCGGATATGGAGTTAATATATTGATAATAAAAGCATTGAATTCAGTATGGAGAGGTGCAGTGCAGACAAATACAATTTCACCGGATTTTGCTGTCACACCTCTTCTGGTTGGGTTTATATCAACAATAATCATTGCCCAGTTACTCGTAATGGTCAGGCTAAGGAATCACCTTAAAAAACTCTCTACATCGGGAGAAAAAGGATTCAGGCCCCATTCTTCAAAAATAAATTTCATATCTCTGATTATTGTTGCTATAACGGCACTGGTTATTATAACTGTTTCAATTATTTCTGAGAATTTATCTGTTCCACTCTCCTTTTCAGGAGGAGTATTGATGTTCGTTGCACTTGTTCTTGCTATCAGAAATTATTACCTGGCAGGAAAAGACGGCACCCTGTCAGCATCATCGGGATTATACAGTATTTCAAAACGGTTTTATTCCTTCTATCCCTCACAGGCAGTAACACCTGTAGTTTTTATAGCTGCCGGCATATTTGCAATTATCATAACCAGCTCGAACAGGCTGGTGCTTGATGATAAAATGCTTCTGAACGGAGGTGGTACCGGAGGGTACCTTTTATGGTCTGAATCTGCTATTCCGGTGAAAGAAAATCTTAATACTGAAGCCGGAAGAATGGAATTCGGACTTAATGATCCTGAACTGAAGAATATTGAGATACTTCAGGGGCTGAAGCTTGCAGGAGATGACGCCAGCTGCCTGAATCTGAATCACATAGAAGCTCCTCCCCTGCTGGGTATTAATCCTGAAGTATTTGTAAGCAGAGGATCCTTTTCATTTGCAACTACTATAAAAAATCCCGGAGTAGAGAATCCATGGATGCTACTGGCGGAAAAAGGTGGTGAAGATATAATATATGGAATAGCTGATCAGACAGTGTTACAATGGGGAATGATGGTAAAAACGGGTGATACACTCATTTTCAGGTCTGAGAATGGCAAACTTCTCAGGATTGTTATTTGCGGCGGATTAAAATCTTCAATTTTCCAGGGTCACCTGCTTATAGGGGAAAATTTTTTCAGGGAGTATTTTCCATCAGTAAGTGGCAGTTCTGTAATCCTGTTTGATGAAAATACAGATGATCCAGATGATTTGATAAGCCTTCTCAGCGATCGCTTTTCAAAATATGGCCTGTCAGTTGAGAAAGCATCTGAAAAGCTCGCTTCGTTTTTTGTTGTAACAAATACTTATCTGAATGTCTTTACCATCCTCGGCATTCTTGGACTGGTTCTTGGTGTATTTGGTCTTGGATTTATGCTGATACGAAACTATGATCAGCGCAGAAAGGAGTTTGCCTTTCTGATGGCGGCGGGTTATAAATCGTCAAGGATCTCTTACTATATTTTTGTTGACCAGCTTATTGTCCTTGTCTGGGGGATAGTTACAGGTACTGTTTCAGCTATAATTGCAACCCTCCCATCGCTGAATAATAGCGATGTAATGTCTTATAAACCTGTATTTATAATGATCATCACTATCTTCTTAACTGGTTTAGCGATACTCATCCTTTCGATTAATAAGGTTAAGAGAACCAGCCTGGTCGATCAGTTAAGGAAGGACTGATAAGCAATGAAATTATTAATATGAAGGAGGCAGGTCAGATGATCAGAATGTAAACTAAGAGCCTTTAATTTCCATGAGTCCAAGATTTACCTCAGGCCTGAGGCCTGATATAACCAATGCTGCTCCAAGGGCTGATGCATTACTTATTTCTGAACGATAAACTCTTTTTTCAGGAAAATAATCCTTTATAAGATTAAGGAATTGTTCATTTTTTGAAAATCCACCGGTTATATAGATATTTGATATATCGTTTTTCTCAGGCAGTATAAGGTTGATTGCTTCAAGAGTCAGCAGGCCTAATTCATTCATCAGCTGATGGTAAGCTGCCTCATAGTTATTGAACTGAAACATATCAACCCGTTCCCTGAATTCTCTTCCGAAAGGTTCCTCCTGAAAATAGACTTTTTTCTGAGAGTGCTTTTTATTAAGACAATCAGCAAGATTCCTGTCGTATTTCACTCTTTTGAAGTAGTCTTCAGGTTTATCAAAATGATCTGCGATCATTTTGGTGCCTGTTTCATGCATATGTCCAAGAAACAGCCTCGAAGATTTAACCGGCTGCCTGTTTATGCTCATATAGCACAGGCAGTCTTTATCGAGTTGTTCAGCTGTAAGTTTTTCAGTATTGAACGGATTCATGTTTATGCACCAGGTACCTGTAGAAAGAAGTATAAATTTTCCTTTACTTTCTGAAAAATATGGTGCAAGTGAGGAAGAACTGTCATGAATACCAATTCCCACTTTTATATTCCTGCCATCGGTATTAATCTCAGAAAATGTTTCAACTGGCACAGGATCAGGCAGTTTTATACCCAGGGTATTAATCCACTGATGATATACCATGTTATCAAAATCCCAGAGAGCTGTATGGCATCCAATTGAGGTATGTTCAGAATAAATTTTCCCCGTTAATGTATATGACAGATATTGAGGAAAATGCAGAACATGCCTTATCCTGGCATAGAGTTCCGGTTTTGTTTTCTTTAACCAGAGAAGCTGCATCCCAGAGTTGAGCATTCCCAGTGCAGGTGAGGCAGTTCTTCTGCAAAATTCATCTCTGCCTCCGTTACGTTTATATATGCTTTCGGGAATTGCTTCATCAACAGGTTTAAGATAGTTGTATGCAGGTGTGATTCTTTTTCCATTTTCATCAAGGCATACAATCGTTGCGCCATATGTAGTTATATTGATATCTGTAAGATCATATCTGTCAGAGCGGGCAATTTTTTTTACAGTTGAATGAAGCCAGGTCTCTATTCTTTCAAGATCATCACACTCAAAACCATCATCATCCATGACCTGCGGGAACTTTTGTTCCTCTTCATGGACGATTTTCATCTTTTCATTGAACAGTAAAATCTTTTTATTGGTCTTTCCTATATCAAATACAGCAATTACCCTCTCTTTCATAAAGAAAACCTTTTATCTCTTCAACAGAATATCTTTTTCATACTTCCCGATCACATCAATAAATTCTTCAGCAACAGGTACTTTATTTTGTAAGCAGTAATAATCCCAGACAGCACCGAAAGGTTTTGTCTTAAGCAGTTCCAGAAGAGCCAGTCTCTCAAATCCTTTTGACTGCTCTTCCATCTTTACAAGAGTTTTATGTGGCTCCAGAAACGCATACATAAATGCCATCTGGGCAGCTCTTGTGCCGATCACATAGGCACCAATCCTGTTAAGACTTGCATCAAAGAAATCCAGTCCGACATTTACCCTGTTCAAAGCCTTACATCTTACTATTTCCTGTGCAATAAGCACCAGTTCATCATTGAAAGTCAGAACATGGTCGCTGTCCCATCTTACTCCACGGGTCAGATGAAGAAGAAGCTCATCGACGAAATGTAACACAGATGATATCTTATCGCCAACCTGTTCTGTCGGATGGAAGTGCCCATTATCAAGGGTTATCATGATATTGTTTTTGATAGCATAACCGACATAGAAATCGTGAGATCCGACTACCATCGATTCTGAACCAATTCCAAACAGCTTACTTTCAACTGAATCTTTAAGGTATTTTTTTGGATACTTAACTGCGAATATCTCATCAAGCGACTTTTTCAACTGGCTTCGTAGGCCATTCCGGTCAACAGGAGTATCTTTTGATCCGTCTGGTATCCATATATTGTGTACTGATGCAGTTCCGAGCTGCTTACCCATTTCTGCAGCTATTAATCTGCATCTTTTAGTATGTTCTACCCAGAATTTCCTGATCTTTTCATTCTTACTTGAGAGGGTAAATCCATCATCAGCAAGAGGGTGTGAAAAACAGGTGCAATTGAAGTCAAGTCCGATACCTCTTTTTTTTGCCCAGTTGATCCATCCCTGAAAATGTTTGACCTCAATTTTATCCCGATCAACAAGTTTTCCTCCGAATTCCCCGTAACTAGCATGAAGATTAAGTCTTTGTTTACCAGGAAGGAGTGACATAACCTTATCAAGATCACTCCTCATCTGTTCTATTGTTCTTGCCTTGCCCGGAAAATTACCTGTTACCTGGATCCCCCCTCCACCAAGCTCTGCTCCCGGTTTTTCAAATCCACCCACATCGTCGGTCTGCCAGCAGTGAAGGCTGATGTTAACCTTCTCCATTTCCTTTATTACCATATCAGTATCGACGCCAAGATCTGCATATTGTCTCTTCGCAAGATCATATGTTTTTTTGATGAGTTCTTTTTTCATAACATTATTTATTAGCTGGTTATCTTTTATCTTTATCATCCCCCTATCCCCCCTTCGAGCTGCTCAGGGCAAGCTCTTCAAAGGGAGAATCAGATATAACTTACTTTTGCCATTGCGCCGCTGCGCCGTTGTGCCTTCCCGGTAGCTATCCTTATCTCATTCTTATCTTTTATTCCATAAAAAAAACCTGTTCCAGGGGTATTGTAACCGGGGAATTATCCGGGTTGGTTTCCATAATGTCTGACATATATTTCCACCACCTCTGTACTATCTCTGTTTTTCCCAGGTCCTGGGAGGAACTCTCACCCGATTGTTCCTGGTATGCAAAGAGAGTATTGGTTTCTTCGTCAAGAAAGATTGAATAATTTCCAATCCCTTCGTTTTTCAGCAACTTTTCGAGCTCAGGCCAAATCCTTTCATGGCGTTTTTTATATTCATCCTTGAATCCTGGATTCAGCTTCATCTTGAATGCAAATCTTTTCGTATTCATTTTTATCCGAGTTTAACTACAAAAGTTGAAAGTATAAGAATGGTTATCCCCAGTACCAGTACAATAATTGTTTTCCTGTTTACACCTTTCCATTCATTCAGGAAGATACCCCATATATTGCTGATAGCAATGTTAAGTGCCATCAGTATGCTCCATCCGAATACAGCCATGCTTTCAGGCAGTTTACTTGCACCCATCCCGAAGAAATGAAATTGAAGAAACCAAAGCAGTCCCGCAAGGAATGTGAAAAACAGGTTATTCATAAGAATACTGCCTGAAACAGTATAATAATCTCTGTAAGTTTTGTTTTTAATATTCAGGTATCCGCAGTATAAAAGATTTGTGATGAATCCGCCTATCAGGATAAAGATAAGCGAAGGATTCTTCTGGAATAATGGATTAGTGCCATGTGCAAGAGCAACCTCTTCAATCGGTTTGCCCGCTTCAAACCCAAAGTTAAAACAGGCGCTCATTATACCGGCAAAAACCGCTATCAGAATACCTTTTTTCAGTGCAAATTCTTTTACAGCAGCCCTCTTCTCTTCCTCACTCATGCCTCGGCTTTTAAGAGCACCGGCATACCCTATAACTGATATCCCAGCTACTGTTATTGAAACCCCTGCAATTGTAAGAATTCCTGCAGTTGAAGAGAATAAATTCTCACCCGATATTATCGGCGGAATCAGAGTCCCGAATGCTGCACATAATCCAAGTGCGATACTCTGACCCAGTGCTACTCCCAGGTATCTTATGCTCAGACCGAAGGTGAGTCCGCCAAAGCCCCATAATGCTCCAAAAAACATTGCCATGAGTCTGGCAGATAAAGGCGATTCCCTGATTATAGATACAAGCTCACCCCGGGGGACAAATATCAGAGCAAAAAGTACTGGTGCAATAATCCATGCGGCCAGTCCCTGTGTTATCCAGTATGACTCCCATGCCCATGATTTAACCTTCTTAAAAGGGACATAGAAACTTGCAGCGCCAATGCTGCCAAGGGCTATAAGAAAAATGCCTGCCAGTGGGTTCATAAATTTTATTCTTATTGTACCGCAATTTAAAAACTTTCAATAAGCAAATTGAGATTTACTGTCTTTTTTTATTCATCATTTTTTTATAATCTTGAATGATTATTAACCTTATCACAAACACGATGAAACAATTAAGTCTCACTTTAGCATTGCTTTTCTTATTCATTGCCTCAGAATCTCAGGATCTTACAGTGAAAGAGCTTGCGTGTGACCATAAAATCAATCCCATTGGAATAGATAATCCCAAACCTAAATTATCGTGGAAAATATACGGTACGGGAAACAGCATTATGCAATCTTCTTATTCAATCAGGGTTGCGACAGACAGTAAATTTTCAGCACAAACCATTGTATGGGAAACAGGTAAAGTCGATTCAGATGAATCAATACTGTGTTCCTATGGAGGAAGAGGATTGATTTCCGGGCAGAGATATTACTGGCAGGTGAGGATATGGGATAACAAAGGAAGAGTTTCGAAATGGAGCGAGACAGCATATTGGGAGACCGGTTTACTTTCTGAATCAGACTGGAAAGCAAAATGGATTGAAATGGAAGGTGATACGCTTCAGTATTCTCCATCTCCGCATTTCAGAAAGGAATTCACACTGGGTAAAAACATCAGGAGTGCCAGGGTTTATGTGACCTCCCATGGATTTTATGAATTGCACCTTAACGGTAAAAAGGTTGGAGACCAGGTCCTTACACCAGGCTGGACATCATATGGAAAAAGACTTCAGTACCAGGTTTACGATGTGACAGGAATGCTTGTAAAAGGAAACAATGCCATTGGGGCTGTTCTGGGCGACGGCTGGTACAGGGGATCCCTGGCATGGAGCAGGAACTGGGCAATTTATGGAAAGACACTGGGCCTCCTTATGCAGATGAAGATAACCTTTACCGATGGCACTGAAACTCTCATAACTACTGATCAAACATGGAAAGCATTCAGGGATGGGGCAATCAGGATGAACGATATTTATAACGGTGAGACATATGATGCTACAAAAAAACTTACCGGATGGAGTATGCCTGGTTATGATGAAAGTAAATGGACAGGTGTGATGACGGGTGATTACAAGTTTAACCTTATTGCAAGTGAAGGACCTGCAGTGAGGAAGATAGAGGAGATAAAGCCGGTAAGAATATTCAGAACCCCAAAGGGGAGTCTGATAGCCGATATGGGTCAGAATATGGTAGGCTGGATAAGACTTAATGTAAAAGGAAGTAGAGGATCGGTGATCACCCTCCGACATGCTGAGGTCATGGACAAATATGGAGAGTTTTACACTACAAACCTCCGGGCCGCAAAGTGTCAGCTTACCTATACTCTTGCCGGTACTGGAGAAGAAGTTTATGAACCCCGTTTTACATTCATGGGTTTCAGGTATGTTGAAGTTACAGGATTTCCGGGTGAGCTTACTACAGATAATCTGACAGGTGTTGTTATACACTCTGATATGCAGGTGACAGGTAAATATGAATCATCAAACAGCCTTCTGAATCAGTTACAGCATAACATTCAGTGGGGACAAAAAGGGAACTTCGTTGATGTACCGACTGATTGTCCGCAACGTGATGAAAGACTTGGATGGACCGGTGATGCACAGGCTTTTTGCCGGACTGCAGCATATAATATGAATGTTGCGGCTTTTTTCTCCAAATGGCTGAAAGATGTTGCCGCTGATCAGAGAAAAGGCGGTGAGGTTCCTGTTGTTATACCAGATGTTCTTAATCCTCAAGGTTCCTCTACGGCCCAATGCTCAGCAGGCTGGGGTGATGTAGCTGTAATTGCTCCCTGGACCATGTACCAGGTATATGGCGACAAAGAACTCTTAAGAACACAATATCCGAGTATGCTAGCGTGGGTGGATTATATTAAGAAAACTGCTGGTAATGATTATATCTGGAATGACGGAAGTGTTTACGGAGACTGGCTTTTCTATCATCCTCCGGTGAATAACCATACAGAACCTGACGGACATACGGACCACGATTTTATTGCCACCGCATTTTATGCATATTCTGTGCAACTGTTGCTTCAGGCTGCGGAATTATTCGGACAGTCGGAAGATGCCGGCATTTACAGGGCAGTTCATGAAAAAATCAAGGAAATATTTAACAATGAATACGTAACAGGAGCCGGGCGTGTTGGTACCAACTCCCAGACGTCATATGTTCTGGCATTGATGTTCGATCTTCTTCCTGAAGAACTCAGACCAAAAGCTGCTAAGTTCCTGGTTGAAGATATAAGAAGCAGGGGTAACAGACTCTCGACAGGATTTCTGGGAACGCCATACCTTTGCCACGTCCTTTCAGATAACGGGTATACTGATGTGGCTTATGATCTCCTTCTTCAGGAAAAATATCCCTCATGGCTCTACCCGGTCAAAATGGGTGCAACTACAATATGGGAAAGATGGGATGGACAGAAAACTGACAGCACATTCCAGGATCCAGGGATGAATTCATTCAACCATTATGCCTATGGTGCGATTGGTGACTGGATGTACAGAGTCTCAGCGGGTATTGAGATTGGGAAACCCGGTTATAAACATATAATTATTCAGCCTCATCCCACAAAAAAGCTTGAATATTCAAAGGCCTCATTCGAAAGCGCTTATGGTACAATAGTATCGGGATGGGAAAGAAAAGATTCAAAGATACTGGTTAAAATAAAAATCCCGGCTAATACAACAGCTACAGTTAAATTGCCGGTAAACTCAGTTGAAATGGTAAGTGAAAAAGGGAGAAATATTTCAGAAAATAAAAACTTCTCGGATTTTAAAATTTCCAGTAATATTGTGACTTTTGAAGCTGGTTCCGGAGAATATACACTTGAATTCTCAGAATAAAAGAAGTCCGGTATAGAATAATTATTATTTACCTAATCTAATTCACCGGGTTGTTTATGGATTTCATTAATAATCACAGTGGTGAGTTTGCAGCTTTGCTTACTGCCATTTTCTGGACTATAACCGCAATTTCATTTGAATCGGCCAGTCACAGGATCGGTTCGCTGTCAGTAAATATTATCCGTCTTTTTATTGGAATAATCTTTTTGAGCATTTTTAATATGATCAGCAGGGGTATTGCTTTACCTTCTGATGCATCCTGGAATAACTGGCTTTGGCTTAGCATATCAGGGCTTATTGGATTTGTATTCGGCGATCTGTTCCTTTTTAAATCGTATACAATAATAGGATCAAGATTTTCGATGCTGATAATGACACTGGTCCCTCCTGTTACTGCATTTTTTAGTTTCATAATTCTTGGAGAAAAGCTTACACTATTCAATTACCTTGGGATGACACTCACGTTTTCAGGAATAGCTCTGGCTATTTTCAGCAGGAATGGCACAAAGGAAAAACTATCACTCAAACTTTCTCCCCGTGGTATTCTTTATGCCTTTGGTGGTGCAGTGGGACAAGCTTTGGGATTAGTACTAAGTAAATTAGGCCTGAAGGATTACGATCCGTTTGCAGCTACACAGATCAGGATAATTGCAGGAATAATCGGCTTTGCACTTCTTATTACGTTTATGAAAAGATGGGCGAATGTAGGAAAAGCATTAAAGAACCAGGAAGGGATGCGTTTAACTACAATAGGATCATTTTTCGGACCATTTCTTGGTGTTTCATTCTCACTGGTTGCAGTTAAATATACGGAAGCAGGCATCGCATCCACAATTATGGCCCTTGTTCCTGTATTTATCATCATCCCGGCAGTAATCCTTTATAAGCAGAAAGTAACCCTGACAGAAATGGTGGGTGCTCTGGTTAGTGTAAGCGGAGTTGCGTTATTCTTTGTTTAAGATCATATTCTATGACATCTGATGAATTAAGAAAAAGGAACTTCGAAGATGAATTTATCTTCTCTGCATCGAGAAGCAGCGGGCCGGGAGGACAGAATGTAAACAAAGTCAATACTAAAATCGAACTTAGATTTAGTGTATTTACTACACTTATTCTTACTGAAGCTGAAAAAGAGACAATTCTGCGAAAACTCAGGAAAAGAATAAATAAGGAAGGAGAATTACTTGTTGTTTCACAGGAAGGGAGAACTCAGAATGAGAATAAAACAATTGCTGTTGAGAAATTCTATGACCTGATTATTAAGGCTCTTACTATACCAGTAAAAAGGAAGCCTACACGACCCACCCTTTCATCGAAAGCTGAAAGACTTGAAAAGAAAAAAATCAGAAGCAGAGTGAAGAATCTGCGACGTAAGAATAGTGATTCAGAAGATCTCTGAATGAAGGTTATCAGAGCGGATCGTTTTTATACAACTTTGAGTTTCCATTTGCCTCTTCTGAATATGATCCAGGCGATTAATGTCATAAGTGATTCAGCAATGACTATTGATAAAAAAACTCCGTTTTCGCGTAATCCTCCCTTAAATGCAAGAAACCATGCGAGAGGAATTTCTACCATCCAGAATGCAACCACGTTTATTTTTAGAGGTGTGGTTGTGTCACCGGCTCCGTTGAACGAATTTACAAGAACCATTCCCAATCCGTAAGCAATAAAGCCTATACTAATAATTCGTAATCCTTCAACACCTGCATCAAATACAGGTTTTTCCTCTATGAAGAATCTTATAAAAGGCTGGGGATATATTACTAGGATAGCACCTATTACCCCAAGAAGAACCATATTAACCAATCCGGTAACCCATACAGAGCGTTCAGCTCTTTCCGGCTTTTTTGCCCCAAGATTCTGTCCGACCAGGGTAGATGCCGCATTACTTATTCCCCACGATGGCAATATAGTAAAACCGATTATCCTGATAGCTATTGTATAGCCGGCAACAACTTCACTCCCAAAGCTGGATATTATTCTGACCAATGCTACCCAGCTAGTTGTACTGATCAGGTTCTGTCCGATGGAGCCAAATGAAAGTCTGAGAAGCTTGAATATTATCCTGAAATCTACAGACAGATGCTTAATTGAAAGTCTAATTCTCTTGTTGCCAAAAAACAGCAGGTAGAACTGTACAAGAACAGCTGTTCCTCTTCCTATTACAGTGGCAGTGGCAGCTCCTGTCACACCCATTTCAGGAAAGGGTCCCAGGCCAAAGATCAAACAGGGATCAAGGATGATATTTAGTATGTTTCCTGTCCACAGTACCTTCATGGCAACGGCAGCATCACCTGCACTCCGGAAAATTGCATTAATAATAAACAGAAGCATTATTACAATGTTACCTCCGATCATAATGCTGGTGTAGCCTGTCATGTTTTTTACAATCGAAGGAGAAGCTCCCATTACTTCAAGCAATCTTCCTGAAAGAAAGATACCCGGAATCCCGATAATCAGGGCTACTGAAACACCTGTAATTATCGCCTGAAAAGCAGTACGTGAGGCTTCATCCTGATTCTTCTCACCTATTCTTCTCGACACGAGCGAAGTAGTTGCTGTACCCAGTCCAAGAGAGATCGCATAAATAATTGTAAGCACTGATTCTGTTAAACCTACTGTAGCAACTGCATCTGCCCCGAGGCGTGATACAAAGAATATATCAACGATAACAAAAATTGATTCCATTATCATTTCCAGAACAGCTGGGATAGATAACAAAAGGATGGCACGACTTAGTTTACCTTCTGTAAAATCCTGTTCAGTTCCTGAAACAGCCTCTGAAACATCCTTAAAAAATGATCTTATGCCGGGATACTTTTTCATATTTTACAAGAGGCAACAAATATAGCTTTTCTAAAAATTAATCCGAGAGATGAATTGATGAATAAGAAAATTCAGATGCTTATCTTTTATTCCAAATTACTACTGATGCGTTTGAATTCAATATAATATAGTGCCGCGAAGTGGCACAATTT
>CAYLYN010000096.1:0-15320 GCA_964387565.1 uncultured Rikenellaceae bacterium
CTCAGAGTACACGAAGATAAATTACTGTATTTTTATCCTCTGTTCCCGATAGCTATCGGGACTTTGCTTCATCCTTTGCGACCTTTGCGGTTAATGGATTTCAGCTAATCTGACAGCCTCTTCCTTTTTCCTCTCTTTTCCGGTTTTATTATCTTTATGATTCAGAATAAGCTTATGATTACATATATTTCATTTCTTCGCGGAGTAAATATGACAGGTCACAATTCAATTAAAATGAATGAGTTGTCTTTGCTGTTCAAAAGTCTGGGATTAAGGGAAAACAAAACCTATATACAGAGTGGCAATGTGATCTTTAAAGCTGATGGTAAGCATTCAGAAAATGAATTGGCAAAACTCATTGAAGAAGAAATAGAACGGAAATACAGTTATAAGATACCTTCGATGATAAGGAATATTGATGATCTGAAAAGCTTGTTCAGGATTAATCCCTACCTTGCCGAACCTGATTTCGAACCTTCAAAAATGGCAGTTATTTTTCTTCATGATGAACTTTCTGAATCACAAGCAGATAAAATGATAAATATCAATTACCCTCCTGATAAATATCAATTGTCAGACAAAGAAATATTTATCTATTGTCCGAATGGTTTTGGAAGGACGAAACTTTACACCAATTTTTTTGAAGGTAAGATGGGAGTGACTGGTACAGCACGCAACTGGAAGACTATAACCACTATACTCAATATTGCAGAAAATTTCTGATTATGAAGAGGATTCTGTTTATTCTGCTAATGTCAGTGTTGATTGTTCCCGGTTGCAGGAATTCCGGTAACAATGCAAAAAGTGATATAATAATTTTCCACGCTGGTAGTCTCTCTGTGCCATTCAGGGAGTTAAAGGAGATTTATGAGAAACAGAATCCCGGAGTCCGGATACTCCTGGAGCCCGCCGGAAGTCTGGTATGTGCACGCAAGATCACAGAGCTTAAGAAGCCATGTGATATAATGGCTTCTGCTGATTACTTTGTTATAAATGAACTGCTTATACCTGATTATGCTGATTGGAGCATTAGGTTTGCCACCAATGAGATAGTTATTGCATTCAGTGATAAGGCGAAATATGCCGGTGAGATTAACTCCACAAACTGGATGGATATTCTGCTTCGCGATGATGTATTATATGGGCGGTCTGATCCCGACTCAGATCCGTGTGGTTACAGGTCTGTTCTGACAATGAAGCTGGCTGATAACTATTATAAAAGCCCCGGCCTTTCCGACAAATTAACCGGAAAAAATCGTGATTATATCAGACCTAAGGAAGTCGATCTTGTAGCGTTGATAGAATCTAATGTTATTGACTATATGTTTCAGTATAAGTCGGTTGCGATTCAGCATAATCTGAATTTTATTGAGCTTCCTGATGAAATTAACCTCTCAGATCCACGATATGAAGAACTTTATAGCAGTGTATCACTGGAGATACGTGGTAATAAACCTGATAATAAGATAATTGTCAGGGGTGAATATATTAATTACAGTATGACTATTCCTTTTGTTTCACCAAATAAAGAAGCGGCTATAGACTTTATGTCGTTTATCTTAAGTGAGAAGGGGACTGAGATTTTCAGGAAAAACGGGCAGAATCCAATTATTCCTTTTTCAACTGAACAGAAAAAGCTGATTCCTCAAAAGCTTCTTGCCAGCTTACCTGAGTCTAAAATGAATTGAAAGAATATGAACAGGTACGGGCCCTTTAACTGGTTTTTACTGATTCTCTCCTCCCTGGTGCTTCTTTTCCTTGTGGCTCCGCTTATAGGGATGTTCATCGACACCAGTACAGGGGAATTATTTGAAACGGCAAAGGAGGCTGAAGTTCGCCACAGCATCTGGCTTACTGTTTGGGTGGCATTTCTGTCAACTCTCTTTTTCTCTGTAGCAGCCGTGCCCTTTGCCTGGCTTCTTGCACGGAAGTCATTTCCTCTGAAAAACGTGGTCCAGGGAATAATTGACCTTCCGGTAGTATTACCGCATACTGCAGCAGGGCTTGCTCTTTTGGGCTTTATTTCCAGGGACGGATTACTGGGAAAGATGGCTTCTGCTGTTGGACTGAACCTTGTTAACAATCCTTCCGGCATAGCTCTGGCAATGGCATTTGTGAGTCTACCGTTCCTTATTAATTCTGCCCGCGATGGTTTTGCAGCAGTTCCCGAACGCCTGGAAAAAGCCGCGCTTAACCTTGGTGCCAGCAGAGCAAGGGTGTTCTTTACAATTTCACTTCCTCTTGCATGGAGAAGCATCATCACAGGATTTGTTATGATGTTTGCCAGAGGGATGAGCGAATTTGGTGCAGTTGTTATAATTGCATATCATCCCATGATTGCTCCGGTGCTTATATATGACAGGTTCAGTTCCTTTGGTTTGTCATATGCAAGGCCGGCTGCAGTTCTGTTTATAATAGTGGCGCTTGGTGTATTCACCCTGCTGAGAATATTATCTGAACGAAAACCGGATTCTGTTATTAAAGAAGAGAATGCTGAAGCTTAAACATATATCAAAGAAACTGGGTAATTTCAGCCTTTCCGATATCAATATCGGGATTGAGGCCGGAACATACTACGTTCTCCTTGGAAGGTCAGGATCGGGTAAAACACAGCTGCTTGAGCTTATCGCAGGTCTTAATAAACCTGATAAGGGTGAGATATGGATTGATGGCAATAATATTACATATTCCCGTATTCAGGAAAGAAGGGTTGGCCTGGTTTTCCAGGATTACGCCATATTTCCCAATATGACAGTTTCAGGCAATATTGCCTATTCACTTACGTCCCGCGGATATAGCAAGGCTGTTGTAAAGGAGAAAGTAAAAAAGATAGCTTCAGAGCTTAATATCTCTCATTTGCTTGAGAGAAGCACGCTTCATCTTTCAGGTGGAGAGATGCAGCGCGTGGCACTTGCCCGGACCCTTATCACCTCTCCAAAGATACTTCTGCTTGATGAGCCTATGGCATCCATAGATGCAAGCCTTAAGGATGATATAAAGAGGCTTTTCCGGAGACTTAACAAACAGGGTCTGACAATTATTCATGTTACACACGATTATAGGGAAGCTGTCAGCCTTGCTTCAAGGGTAGGCGTAATACATAACGGGAAAATTATACAGGAAGGAACACCTGAGGAGGTATTCAAAAAACCGGTAAGCAGGTTTGTGGCACGGTATGCAGGTGTGAGAAATTTTTTCAGGGTCAGGTTTGCAAATGAAAATGGTGAGTGGAAAGCAATAAGTCAAAATAATCTCGTTTTCAGTCTGACAGGAGACTCTTATCCTGCTGAAGGTTTGTTGATCCTGAGAAGCGATGATATTAAGGTTTCTAAAGAGTTTCCGGGCAATGGACTTGTCAATACTTATAAAGGAATAATAACTGAAATTCTTCCATCTGAGTACGGAGTTGAGATCACTGTTAATGCAGGTGAAACTTTTTACATAGATCTATCTGCTGAAACATATAAAAATCATTCTTTGAAAGAGCTATCAGAAGTTTGGATTAATTTTGCACCTGAGGCAGGCATTGCCCTGCAGGGGGGAGGGTAACAGATGAGGGCGCATGGCGCACGGCACACGCTTTGCAAGCCATAGCTGAACGAAGGACAGCGAAGGCTTGGCACACGGCACAAGGTGCAAAGCCAGATATGAAACATGAAACATGAAACATGATAACAAGACCGCAGTACGTACAAAAATGATTTCTTTTGAACAGGCATACGATATTGTAATGAATTCCTCATTCAGGATGAATACAGAAAAGATTTCATTTGCTGGTTCTTACGGAAGGATATTGGCTCAGGATGTGTTGAGCGACATGGATATGCCTCCTTTTGATAAGTCGACTGTTGATGGCTTTGCATGCCGGAAATCAGATCTTAACATGGAACTGATAATAGTTGAAACCATTGCTGCAGGTCAGGATCCCCTGAAGAAAATTTCTCAGGGTGAATGTTCCAGGATCATGACAGGCGCTCCGGTCCCTGAAGGCGCTGATTGTGTAGTTATGGTTGAGGATACCGAAGTTCTCCCTGATGGAAAGATGAAATTCAACGGGAGCTATTTAAAATCAAATATTTCTATAAGAGGGGATGATGTAAGTAAAGATGAAATTGTAATTAATTCCGGTGTATGTGTCAGACCTCAGGATATAGCAATAATGGCCTCAGTAGGTTGTACTTCGGTACAGGTGAGTAAATTACCTGTTATTGGAATAGTAAGTTCAGGTGATGAACTTGTTGAACCTGAAATAAAGCCGGGTTCTTCACAAATAAGGAATTCTAATGCTTATCAGCTGATGGCTCAGGCACAGATGACAGGTTGTTCTGCAAGGTACTATGGAATAGCCGGTGATGATGAGCAGGAAACATTCGCCATGGTATCAAGAGCGGTAGCCGAATGCGATTTACTTCTCATGACAGGAGGTGTCTCGATGGGAGACTTTGACTTCGTTCCCGGAGTTCTGGAGAGAGCTGGAATTAATATTCTCTTTTCAAGTGTAAGGGTGCAACCAGGTAAACCAACCACATTCGGAGTTCACCCAAAGTGTCTTGTTTTTGGCTTACCCGGTAATCCTGTTTCTTCGCTTGTTCAGTTTGAATTACTGGTTAAGCCATTGATATATAAGATGATGGGACATGAATGGAAACCATTTACATGTGAACTGCCTATGAAGGAAAGCTTTAAGAGGAGGTCGGGAGAACGACTGGGATTTATTCCGGTTTTAATAACTTCTGATCGTGAAGTGATGCCTGTTGATTATCATGGTTCGGCACATATAACTTCCTTTTCAGATGCTCATGGCATTATAGCGATACCTGAAGGAACAACCAGCATAGAGAAAGGAGAGATTGTAAGTGTTAGACAGATTTGACAGAAATATAAATTATCTCAGGGTGTCAGTAACTGACCGGTGTAACCTTCGCTGTACATATTGTATGCCTGAGGAGGGTATCAGACTTTTAAAACATTCTGAGATACTTACATATGATGAGATAACAGCATTTTGCAGAGTTGCAATAAATTATGGAGTTACCAAAGTCCGGATCACCGGGGGTGAACCTCTTGTACGAAAAGGAATTTCTGCACTTGTCAGAATGCTTTCTGACCTGAAAGGAATTTCTGATCTTTCGATGACAACTAACGGGATACTTCTGAGAGAATTTGCAAAGGAACTGCGGAATGCAGGTCTTCACAGGGTAAATGTCAGTCTCGATACTCTTGATCCTGAAAAGTTTGCCGCTATAACAATGGGTGGAAATGTAAATGATGTTCTGGATGGTATCAGGGCGGCTATCGATGCTGATCTCTCTCCCGTAAAAATAAACTGTGTGGTGAAGAAATCAAAAGAGGAGGAGGATGCAAAAGAAGTCACAGAGTTTTGCAGAAAGAACAATCTTGAAATAAGATATATACGACAGATGGACCTGGTAAGAGGCCATTTTTCAACGGTTGAAGGAGGTACCGGTGGAGACTGCGGAGCATGTAACAGGCTAAGGTTGACTGCAAACGGAATGCTGAAGCCCTGTCTATTTAATGATATTGAATTCGATGTTAGGAAGCTTGGCTTCGAAAAGGCATTCCTGAGTGCTGTTGAACTAAAGCCATCCTGCGGTACAGTAAACAATAACGGAGCATTTTACAATATAGGAGGGTAAGCAATGAAGAAACTTACACATACCGACACAGATGGTAAAGCAATAATGGTTGATATCGGTACAAAAGATGTCCAGCAGCGAGTGGCTCGCGCATGCGGACATATTATGCTGAGCAGGGAGACATTAAAACTTATAAGCGAGAATTCCATGAAAAAGGGAGATGTTCTTACCGTGGCACAGCTTGCTGGGATATCAGCAGCTAAGAAGACTTTTGAACTGATACCTTTGTGTCATAATATCGTACTGGAAAATATAAAGGTGGATCTGTTTTCAGATGGCAGCGGGGTAAAAGCTGAAAGCGAAGTCAGATGTACAGGAAAGACAGGTGTTGAGATGGAAGCTTTAACTGCTGTTAGCGTTGCACTGTTAACAGTATACGACATGTGCAAGGCAGTGGATAAGAATATGGTAATTGACGAAATAAGACTTACCGAAAAGATAAAACTATGAATTTTCCTGAAATAATAGATGTACTGGTTATAACACTGAGTGACAGAGCATTCAAAGGAGAATATGAAGATCTCAGTGGTCCCATGATCAGGGATCTTATAACAGATCATTTCAGGTCTGAAAACCAACCCTTCAGATTAAAGCTTGAGCTTATACCAGATGATTCAGCAGTACTTAAAGAAAAACTGGTTGAAGCTTCAAGCCTTTATAATATAATTATTACAACTGGAGGAACAGGTATTGGTCCCAGGGACATTACCATTGAAACAGTTAAACCACTTCTTGATAAAGAGATACCGGGGATTATGGAGTATATCAGAATCAGGTATGGAAGCGTTAAACCAAATGCTTTGCTTAGCAGGGGCGTTTCAGGTATTATGGGAAAATCACTTATATATACCCTTCCGGGATCTGTGAAGGCTGTTGAAGAGTATATGACTGAAATACTTAAGACAGTTACTCATCTTATTTATATGCAATACGGCATAGATACGCACCATAAGCATTAATTTGAGGGCTTGTTTACACTATTTGCCTGTCCCATTCCGATGAGCCTGTCATACCTCTCCTGGGGATTTCGATAATAGATAAGTACTGTATAATCATTCTCAGTCTCGTAATGGCTTCCCTCAAAAACTGTTGCAGTGCCATCTGCCGATCCTTCTTTCAGAAATGCATATTCGTAATTATAGTAACCTTGTTTCAGAAGCATTGTGCATTCGTATTGCCCTTCAGCATGGTTATAGTTCATTATGTTGGTATCATTATATTCCCAGTTATTAAGCGCTCCTGATACAAAAAGGTTTCCTCCGGCAATTTTCTGCTTTGAAGGCATTGTAAAATAGACATTTACATAATCAGCGTCGGTATCATAGTTCCTGCCTTCCTGAACTGCTATATAATACTTACCGTTGAAATCCTGATTAAAGAAATATGGTTTGAACTCCCTGTTCTCTGAGGGGAAGAGGAAAACATTATATCCAGGAGATGCATAATCAATGCTTCTTACATATTCTGTTTGGTAACGCAGACTTTTAATATCGAAATACCTGAATTCGTTACCTCCGGAAAAAATGTTCTTATCAGATAATGAATTGTATTTAAGTTCATTATTGCTATAAAATTCGGGTTTAAGATTCTTTTTGGCGTTATCCCATCTCCCGTTCTGTAAAATAAAGGCATACAAATTCCTGTAGGGATCAATAATGTTTTTACCGATCTGGTTTACTGTGAAATTGACCTGCTGGCTGCTGTTCTTATCGGCACTCATCATCGGCCTTTGGGTTGTTATGTCTATTCTCAAGGCATCCTCACTGATAATGAATTTCCTGGAAAGTATAATAGCATCAGGATCATCAGCACGATATACCACAATGACATAGTTACCTGACTTTGTAAGGTTTACCCTGTCATTTGGAAAGCTTACAGTATAATGGTAGTATGAAGTTGTGGTGTTGAATGATGGTTTATAATTTTCAATCGGATTTTCAGTAAATCCATTCATATAATCACTTTCAAAAATATCACTCCTTTTCCAGTCCTTGTCACAATGAATAAATGTGTAATAAAAGTTTTCAGAGTAATCACCCAGCAGATCGAAATGAAGTACCAGCTTTTCCATACCGTTTAATCTTAAAATCGGATATGAGAGATTCCATTCCTCTCGGTAAAGCTGTACTGTTTTTATCCTGCTGTCGAGGACCTGATCTGCATACATCATCTGTCCGTTTATTGTAGCAAGTACTGTTTGGATGATGAAGAATGATAGAAGCATCATCTGCTTTAAAGTTTTAAAGCCCCTTTTAAGGAATAAATATGACTGTTTTGTATTGTTCATTTCTGTGGCAGGTAGTTTTACAGATCAAGTATAATGCCAATGTAGTATATTTAACAGATTTCGGTGAAATAAATTGCATATTATATTAATCATATTATGCAAAATATCCTCAGATAAAATTAATTTTGCACCTTCGCTGTTATTTTTATAACAGAAGAAGAGTTGATAACATCTCAAAATATAATATTGTAAAATGTCAATATCTGTAAAACTGAAGAAGGGGCTTGACATCAGGTTAAAAGGTCAGGCTGATAAGATCCTGAATCCGGAATTACAAACCTCACGATATGCGGTCAAACCTGTTGATTTTCCAGGCCTTACACCTAAACTGAATGTAAGGGTTGGCGACAGGGTATTAGCCGGTTCACCGCTCTTTCATGATAAGCTGAGACCTGAAGTTCTGTTTACCTCTCCAGTAAGTGGTACTGTTACAGCTGTTGTAAGGGGAGACCGCAGGAAGCTCCTTGAGGTGGTGATAGAGAAATCGGGTGATGAGTTTATTGATTTCAGTAAAGCTGATCCTGCCTCCATCACATCGGATGAAATTAAGGAGAAGATGCTGAAATCGGGTCTTTGGCCTGCAGTAAGGCAAAGACCATATCATATAGTTGCCCGTCATACAGATACTCCAAAAGCGATTTTTATTTCTGCTTTCGATACTGCCCCTCTTGCTCCGGATTTTAATTTCATTTTCGATAACTCTTCCGATTCATCCTTTAAAACTGGACTGAAAGCCCTTAAGAAACTCACTCAAGGCTCTCTTTATCTGTCTGTTGATGGCAAAAAAGGACCTTCTGATGTTCTTTCCGGTGCACCTGCTGAAATTATTAAGGTTAGTGGACCTCATCCTGCCGGTAATGTTGGAGTCCAGATTCACCATATCGATCCTGTAAATAAGGGTGAGGTGGTATGGTATGTTAATCCCCAGGATGTAATCGCGATAGGAAGGTTGTTTGAGGAAGGGAGATACCTCCATGAAAGGATAATTGCAATGACCGGTTCAGAGGTTATTAAGCCTCAGTATTACAGAATAAGGTCGGGATCAGCAATACATCCTCTTACAAGGGAAAACATCTTACCTGGCAATGTAAGGTATATAAGTGGTAATGTACTTACCGGTTCAAAGATCGATGCGGATGGTTTTCTGGGATATTATGATTCCCAGATAACAGTCATTCCCGAAGGAGACTACTTTGAATTCTTCGGATGGATGATGCCCGGGTTTGATAAGTATAGCTTTTACAAGACATTTGCATCAAAACTGTTTCCAAAAAAGGAGTATAGCCTTGATACAAATTTTCATGGCGGAGAGAGAGCATTTGTCCTGACCGGGCAGTATGAAAAGGTTGTGCCGATGGATATTTATCCTATGCAGCTTCTTAAAGCAATCCTGGCTGAAGATATTGATATGATGGAAAACCTTGGTATTTATGAGATTGCTGAAGAAGATTTTGCCCTTTGTGAATATATATGTCCTTCTAAAATTGAGATTCAGGCAATTGTACGCAAAGGACTTGACCTTATGGTAAGGGAGATGAATTAGTAATCAGTATTCAGTATTCGGTATTCGGTAAACGGTTATATTACATATATAATGGATTCATTAAGAAAGAAGATTGACAAGATCAAACCCCACTTTATGGAAGGTGGAAAGTTCTCAAAGTTACGATCGGTTTTTGAGGGATTTGAATCTTTCCTCTATGTCCCCGATAAGGTGACTTTCAGGGGTTCGCATATTCGTGACAGCATTGATCTGAAAAGAACCATGACTGTTGTAATCATTGCTCTGGTACCTGCATTCCTGTTTGGGGCATATAATACAGGTTTCCAACATTTTCGTTCCATTGGCGTTGAATCGGGACTTTTTCAGAATTTCTGGTTTGGATTCCTGAAAGTGCTTCCGCTTGTAATTGTAAGTTATGGAGTAGGACTTGGAATTGAGTTTATCGCAGCCCAGATAAGGGGTCATGAGATAAATGAAGGATTTCTGGTCTCAGGATTGCTGATACCTATGATAATGCCAATCGATGTTCCTTTGTGGATGCTCGCCCTGGCAACAGCTTTTGCGGTCATTCTTGGTAAAGAGATATTCGGTGGTACGGGGATGAATATTTTCAATCCTGCGTTGCTGGCACGGGCATTTCTTTTCTTCAGTTATCCTGCATGGATGAGCGGCGATAAGGTTTGGATAGAGGGACTGGTTACAGGAACAAATGTTATTGACGGTTTCTCAGGTGCTACGCCTATGGGGCTTCTTACACAGGGAGAGATTTCCCGTATCCCTTCTTTCCTTGAGATGTTCATTGGTACCATCCCAGGGTCGTTTGGCGAAACATCAACACTGGCAATCCTTATAGGAGCTTTAATACTGATTGCGACCGGTATCGGGAGCTGGAAAATTATTGTAAGCACTTTTATTGGAGGACTTACAATGGGGCTTATACTTAATGTATTTGCAGTTAATGATTATATGTCCCTACCTGCATATTACCATTTTGTGATGGGAGGTTTTGCATTCGGAGCAGTATTCATGGCAACCGATCCGGTATCCGGTTCTCAGACCGAAACGGGTAAATGGATATACGGATTTCTCATTGGTGTTCTCTCAATTCTGATAAGGGTTCTGAATCCTGCATACCCCGAGGGAGTGATGCTGGCGATCCTGCTTATGAATGTGTTCGCACCGCTTATTGACTATTATGTAATACAATCAGGTATTAAAAGAAGATTAAAAAGAGCCAAAATCGCTATAAAGAATCAGGTATAATGAAACCCACATGGATTGCTGACATGAATAAACATAAATTCAAAACATGTACGGTTCCATCATTCCGTTGAAATCAAAATTATATTATGATGAAACAGTTCAGTAACAGGTATATATTCATATTTTCATCAGTTATGGTAATTGCAGTAGCAACCCTGCTTGCTATGGCTGCTACATTGCTGCAACCCCGACAGCTGAAGAATCTGGAAATTGATAAGAAGAAAAGCATGCTTGAATCGATTGGTATCTCCTCAGTACCTGAAACAACAGAAACTCTTTATGATAAATATATAAAGGAGAGTTATGTTCTTAATTCAAAAGGGGATAAGGTTGAAGGTACCGATGCCTTCAGGGTTGTACTGAAGGATGAACAGAAGAAACCCCTTGGGGAGCAGCTTCTTCCTGTATTTTTTGCCATACCTGATGACGGGGAGCGTGTTATGATAATTCCTGTAGAGGGTAAGGGTCTCTGGGGACCCATCTGGGGTTATATTTCAATTAAATCTGACATGAACACGATATATGGTGCAACATTTGACCATAAAGGAGAAACCCCCGGTCTGGGTGCTGAGATAAATACTACCCCATTTGAAAGTATGTTCCACGGGAAAAAACTATTTGAAGGAGACAAGTTTGTTTCAATCGGAGTAATAAAGGGGGGAGTAAGTGATACTGATCCGCATAATGTAGATGCTATATCAGGAGGCACTATCACAAGTAAAGGTCTTGAAAAGATGATCGCAGACTGCCTCTCGAAGTATGATGACTACTTTAAAAAAAACAGAAACTAAAAATATATGAGCAATATTGACAAAGAGCCCTTATTCTCGGCTAAAAACTTAAAACTGCTTACCGGTCCTGTTGGGGCAAATAACCCGATAACGGTCCAGGTACTTGGCATATGCTCAGCACTTGCTGTAACAGTCAAACTGAAGCCTGCTCTTGTTATGGCACTGTCTGTAACAATTGTTATAGCTATATCAAATGTGGTTATTGCCGCACTCCGCCAAAACATTCCTGACAGGATCAGGATAATAGTACAGCTGGTAGTAATAGCAACACTTGTTATACTTGTAGATCAAACCCTTAAGGCTTTTGCCTTCGATGTAAGCAGACAACTTTCGGTGTTCGTCGGGCTGATAATTACAAACTGTATAATCATGGGACGTCTCGAGGCATTTGCAATGGCAAATAAACCATGGCCCTCTTTTATTGATGGTTTAGGTAATGGTGCCGGATACGGACTTATCCTTGTAATAGTTGCTTTCTTCAGGGAATTCCTTGGATCAGGGACAATTTTTGGTTACCCGGTAGTTCAGAAGCTCGGATTATATTCCACAGGTTATGAGAATAATGGTATGATGATACTTCCTCCGATGGCTCTTATTCTGGTCGGACTCATAATATGGTATCACAGAAGCAAGGATAAAAGTCTAATAGAGAAATAATAGAAGACAGCTATGGAAAATCTACTAAATCTGTTTATCAAGTCGATTTTTGTCGACAATATGGTCTTTGCGTTTTTCCTTGGTATGTGTTCATACCTCGCTGTATCAAAGACTGTAAAGACTTCTCTTGGTCTCGGAATAGCTGTTATCTTTGTTCTGATCATAACAGTTCCTGTTAATTTTCTTCTTGATCAGTATCTTCTCAAAAGGGGTGCTCTGGCCTGGCTCGGAGAAGGCTTTTCCGACGTTGACCTGAGTTTTCTCTCATTCATGATATTCATCGCAGTTATTGCTGCCATTGTACAGCTTGTTGAAATGATAATTGAAAAATACAGCCCGACCCTCTATAATTCACTCGGTATATTTCTTCCTCTTATTGCAGTGAACTGTGCAATTCTGGGAGCCTCTCTGTTTATGCAGGAGCGCGAATACAGTACTCTTGCAGAAGTAACTGTATTTGCAGCAGGATCTGGTATAGGCTGGCTGCTGGCAATTGTAGGAATAGCTGCCATCAGGGAAAAACTAAAGTACAGCAATGTCCCCGATCCTTTAAAAGGGCTGGGAATAACATTTATTCTTACAGGATTGATGGCAATAGCATTTATGGGTTTTATGGGTATTAAACTATAATTAGAAATCAGAGATATCATGATATTAGCTATTACAACCGGCAGCACAATCTTATACAGTATTATTGTTTTCCTCCTCGTAATTCTGGCACTTGTTGCTGTACTCCTGTATGCAAAGGCAAAACTTACCCCGCAGGGCGAAGTAAAGCTTAACATAAACGACAGGGAACTGGCAGTTTCCCCTGGCTCCAATCTGCTCAGTACCCTTTCATCAAATGGAATATTTCTTCCATCAGCATGTGGAGGAGGAGGAACATGTGGTATGTGTAAATGCCAGATCACTGAGGGAGGAGGGTCCATACTTCCTACAGAAACCGGATTTTTTACAAGAAAAGAACAGCAGGACCACTGGCGTTTGGGATGTCAGGTAAAGATAAGGGAAGACCTTACTATAAAGGTGCCTGAGGCTGTGATGGGAATTAAGAAGTGGGAGTGTGAAGTTGTCTCCAACAGGAATGTCGCAACTTTCATTAAGGAATTTGTTGTCAGGTTACCTGAGGGTGAGTCACTTGACTTTACTCCGGGCGGATATATACAGATTGATGTGCCGAAATATGAAACCAGTTTCCGCGATTTTGTTATTGAAGACCAGTTCAGGGATGACTGGGATGAATACAAGATGTGGGATTTAAAAATAAAGAACACTGAAGAGACATACAGGGCCTATTCAATGGCTAATTATCCTGCTGAGAAAGGACTTATAAAGCTGAATATAAGGATAGCAACACCACCATGGGACAATGCAAAGAAACAGTTCATGAATGTGCCTCCAGGCTTGTGTTCATCATATATATTCTCGCGGAAACCCGGCGACAAGGTGATGATATCTGGTCCTTATGGAGAGTTTCATATAAAGGATACCCCGAATGAAATGGTTTATATTGGGGGAGGAGCAGGTATGGCACCTCTGAGATCTCATATCTTCCATCTTTTCCATACTCTTAAGACAAACAGAAAAGTATCCTACTGGTATGGTGCACGTTCTCTCAGGGAGGTTTTCTATGAAGATGAATTCAGGGCAATAGAGAAGGAGTTTCCTAATTTTACCTTTAATCTTGCAATGTCAGAACCCCTTCCTGAGGATAACTGGACTGGTTACACCGGTTTTATTCACAGGGTTCTTCTCGATAACTACCTGTGTGGGCATGAAGAACCGGAGGAGATTGAATATTATTTCTGCGGACCTCCCCAGATGAATGCTGCAGTCGTCAGAACTCTCGATTCGCTTGGTGTTCCAAAAGAGAATATTGCTTTTGACGATTTTGGTATCTGACACACAGTTTATTTTAATAGGGAAGGGATCGCCCCGAAAACGAAATACTCAGGAAGTATTTCTTCATATTTATTAATTCTTCTCTGTGATCCTCTGTGACTTCTCTGTGTCACTCTATGTAAGTTCTTTAGAAAGAAGTCAGAAATTACATATATTCGCATTCAATTTCTTATCCTAATGACATGAGATATCTGTTAATTGTATTTACACTTGCTACTATTCTGTTAATCTCATCCTGCAGAAAAGCCGAATTCGATGGATTCAACGGATTTGCACAGGGAACAACATATAGTATAGTTTATGAAAGCAGCAGGGATTTTACATCCGATTCTCTGAAGCAGATTGTCGAAAAGATCCTTCATGATTTCGATATGTCCCTGTCCCTTTACCAGGATCAGTCGGTATTATCAAAAATAAACAGGAATGAAGATGTAGAAGTGGATACCTTTTTTAACGAGGTTTTCAGAAAATCAGTGCTGATATCAGATATCACAGATGGCGCATTTGATCTGACTGTTGGTCCGCTTGTACGTGCATGGGGCTTTGGTCCTGATGACCACAAGAATTTCTCTGAGCAAAAGCGCGACAGCCTGATGGCGCTTGTCGGGATGAATAAAGTATCTCTCAGTAACGGGAGACTGGTTAAAGCTGATCCAGATATCAGCCTCGATTTCAATGCTATAGCCCAGGGGTATTCCGTTGATGTTGTCTCAGTATATTTTGACGGTCTTGGTATAAGGAACTATCTTATTGAGATTGGGGGAGAAGTGAGGGCAAAAGGTACAAAAAATGGTAATTTATGGCGAATAGGAATTGACAGACCTGAAGACAGTAATTTTATACCTGGCCAGGATCTGCAGGCAATAATAAGGATCAGTAATAAATCACTTGCAACTTCGGGGAACTACAGGAAATTCTATGTTGAGGATGGAATAAAATATTCACATACTATCGATCCCAGGACAGGTTATCCTGCAAAGAACAGGCTTCTGAGTGCAACAATTCTGGCTGATGATTGCGGTACTGCCGATGGGATAGCAACTGCCTGTATGGTAATGGGACATGAGAAAGCAATAAGTTTCATCAACAGCCACCCTGAGCTTAGTGCCTATTTTGTCATCTCAGGAACCGATGGGAATTTTGAGACCTGGATCTCAGAAAATCTGAAAGAGTTTATTGTTGAAGAGGAATAGGAAGATTTTCTCGCAAAGCCGCAGAGCCGCAAAGCTGCAAAGCCGCAAAGCCGCAGAGCCGCAAAG
>CAYLYN010000097.1:0-15231 GCA_964387565.1 uncultured Rikenellaceae bacterium
AATCTGCAAACACAATCCTCTCTTTATTTTCAGGCAATGGTGGAACAACTCTGGTTTCTCCTTGAAGGAAATGAGAATATGAATAACCTTGTGTCGGAAGATCTCGATGAAGCAGTCATCATATCATGGTTTACATTGCCTGAAAATAAAGAGAGGATTGTGTTTGCAGATTACATGAAGGATTTTATTGAGAACAACTCCGGACCGGGATGTTCAATTGAAATCACTGGCATGCCATTTATTGAGGTGACTATAGACAAGAGCCTGGTTAAAAGCCAGATAGGAAGCCTGATAATAGCTGTACTTTTTGTAACTTTAATTATAAGTATTATCCTGCGTTCCCTCTATTCAGGTCTTTTTGCAGCAATTCCTGTAATTTCCACGATTATAATCCTTTTCGGAATAATGGGCTTTACAGGGATACCTTTGAATATTGCAACCGTTCTGGTAGCAAGTGTTGCTATGGGTATAGGTATTGACTATTCCATACATGTGATTTCACATTTTAACAGTCATATAAAGGAGGGTGCAACTATATCACAAGCACTTGATGAGACCATTGCTGTAAGCGGCAAAGCAATACTGATCAATTTAGTTTCTGTATCATCAGGTTTCCTGGTTTTGCTGTTCTCTGAGATGGTCCCTCTGCAATATTTTGGATTGCTCATTACTCTCAGCATGATAGGTGCGGGGCTAAGTGCCCTCACCCTGCTTCCGGTAATACTTATACTTGCTAAGAGAAGAGAAAATATGGTGTCAGCCTCCGGCGAACAAAATTTCGGAAATCAGGTTTAATATTTAATTGGAGATTAAAATGAGAAGAACCAGAAAAATTTGTTACCTTATTATAGCCATAATTCCCTGGATAATAATCAATTCATCAGCTCAGGATGCAAATTCTATCCTGGAAAAGATGGATTACATTGTCAATGCTCCCAAAGATAAAGCGGGAACAGTTAAAATTATCCTGATTGATAAAACGGGAAAAGAGAAAGTACGTGAAGCAGAGATGCTTCAGAAAGGTCCTCACATGAAACTATATCGCTATACAAAACCAGACTCCCAGGCAGGAATAGCAACCCTCACACTCCCCGATAATGTTATGTGGCTTTATCTGCCTGCTTTTGGCAAGCCAAAGAAAATTTCAATGCTCACCAAAGACTCCTCTTTCAATAATACTGATTTTTCATATGAGGATATGGCTACGACACCTTACGCAGAGAGGTTTACTCCGGAACTTATTGAATCATCAGGTGATTTTTATCTGCTTAAGCTTATACCTAAATCAGGCAAATCAAATTATTCAAAGATCATTGCCAAAATCAGTAAAAATAATGGTTATGTTGAATCCATGGACATATACAACCTGAAAGATGAAAAATTCAAAGAGGCTACTTACAAATATGAAAAGGTAGGCAAATACTGGAATGCATCAGAGGTTTTAATGAAAGATCTGGAAAAGAATCATAGCACAAAAATTCTGGTAACGGATGTTAAATTTGACACTGGCCTTTCTGATGATATTTTCCTTGTTGAAAACCTGAAACCTCTGGCAAAGAAACTCAATTAAATAATTATTCTAATTAAGGATATCCCTTTCAGGGATGTTCATCGCAGAAGTTCTTCCATGAAACCATAAGCTTTCCGGGCTTCAGAATTAATGAATTTCAGATCTCCTTTGGAAAGACATTCCACTAATAAAGCACCCTGCTTAAAACCGCCCTTCCGAAGACGTTTCATCACTTCCTGGAAGTTTACCATGCCTGTTCCAGGTGTAATTTCCACGTCTTTCGGCATACGGAAATCCTTTACGCTCATTCCTGTTACCAGTCCATTAACTTCAGAAGCATCATCAACAGGATTTATTTTACCATCAGAGTAATAGTAAATGTTGCCCGGATCGTACCAGAGACGAAAATTCTTATGCCTGATTTTCTCAATCAGTGGACGGCATTCCAGGCCGGTATTGTTTAGAGGTCCATGTGGCTTTATACTGATAATAACTCCCTTGTCTGCGGCATAATCACAGCATTCACCAACAACTTTGTAGTAATCTTCAACAAACTCCGGTTTGTCTATGCCAAGAAGCAGCAGGTTAGGGCATCCGCATATTGCAGAACTGTCAATAAGACTCTTCAAGCCTTCTATTCCTTTTGCAACAGAAGTACTTACATCGAAGTTACCTCCATGGACACATGCAATTTTAAGCCCTCTCGACCGGGCCTCCTCATATATTTTTGTTGCCTGTTCAGGATTTGTGTCCTTTGTAATTATTGGGCCTGATTTTGAAGACATGAGACCTGCATAACTGAATCCTGCTCCTGCAATACCATCAAATGCTTCCCTGTAGTCGTATTGGGCCCATGGCCTTGTAAAGCATCCTGTTTGCCAGGAGGTTGGTTTCATTGATGAAATGAAATTAATTCCTGCTGTTGCAAGCATCGCTTTTTCAACGAAATTGCGCCGGCTAAGTGGTTTTCTGACCATATTCTATAAATTTGTTTTACACTTTTTCAATTTTATCTCAATATGTCTGAGCTGAATTTAGTACTAAAGCTTAAGTCCTTTCTTGTAATTTTCGAATGATTCCTGTTCCGGGTCAACACTCCATCCTGAAATTATCCCTCCATAAAAATAGAATGTAACATTAAAAATAACCCTGCTGTTTCTCTCGGTTACCTGGTATAATTTTGTAGCTCCATACTCTTTAATTAATTTGTATTCACTGAGATCCAGCGATATCTGCTCTTTATCACCTGCGAACTGATCAAAAATAGCTTTTGCAACAGGCTGAAGCTCAGGATTTCGTCTTTGAGGACTGCTGAGCCGGCTGAGATACTCTTCGGCACTGTTAACCTGCATCGCATTATTTGCGAATCTCTCTATCCCGGCACGATCGGCTTTTTTAAGCACCGGAAGGCTTAATGCTTTTGCAAGACTCAGACTGGCAGTCATCCTGAAGCTGGCAGCATTCATGATACCCTTGTTTTCAAAAGGATTCGCATTTGCAGTTCTGGTAATAGCTGCTTCAGGCTTTCCCTTCATGCCATTTCTTGAAGCCCTTGCGCTGTCGGCATATGCTTTGAACCGGCTTCGTATTTCAGGGGAGCGCAGACTATTAACAGTGAAAACCGAGATCCCTTTAGCACCATTTTTCAGAGCCTCATCCATACAATCGAACATCAAAGGTCCGTTAGTGGCAGTCATTCCACAATATAATGTTGTCATAGGATTCTTGTCTCTGATATTCTCAAGAGTACAGTCTGAAATAAAGCTTTTATCACCAGTATAGAAATTATGATATACCATCGGGAAGACAATATCAAGATTCCACTTTCCCCAATCCTGACGAACCATTTTTTTTGCCATCTTCGGTGTAGGGAATGGTGATGCTGCCATCACTTTACCATATGAATGAACTACCTCAGCTATCATATTGGCAACATCAGTAATCTGGTCGCATCTGAATTGAAGCCATTTCTCATCAGCTGAAGGATCATCCTGTTCCCGCGGATCATATCCATACTTTTCCCTGAATAACCTTATCATTTCCGAATGATATCCAAAATCAAATTCAGGGTATTCTTTATCCTGAACAATACCATAACGCGACCAGAGTGTTGTGGGCAGGATAACATCCACAAACCGGTGATAATCAATTGCGATTCCATTCAATCCGTCAACCTCACAATAATCCACTATTTTCTTTTTAATAAAATCACGTACCTCAGGCAAAGCCGGGCACATGAACTTGTAATAACCAACATAGGCATTTATATCGGCAAGGCTCTCACCTTTCCTGTTAACGCTTTGCCATTCAGGATGAGCTTTTACAACTGAATCCCTTCCATGTTCGAGGTTCATCGTCCAGAGCCATGCATAAACCTCGATACCATGCTTTTTCGCAATTGGAATAGCAACCCGGTAATCATCCGGGGTGGGTGCATTAAGCATAACCCCATCTATTCCTGTCTCATTCATCACTGAGCATATTGAGTCGAAATTCATCCCTGGACGATAGTCCATCCATGTCCAGAACATAGGATAATCTGATACTTTCCCCTGATCATCAGACGAACAGGAAACAATCCAGCAAAATACTGTAAGCAGAATAAGCAGCCTTAAATTTCTCATAACAGATAATATTTTGGTTTTATTTTTTCTCCTCTATTAATATAGGTAAATTTAGTGTTGGTTTTTGTAAGATTCGAATTATTATAAAAATTTTTCTAACCGCCTATGAAAGAACATATTGAAAACTTCGGTAAAGAAATTATTCCCTGGCTTTTATCGCATGGTATAAAGATCATGATAATTATTGCTGCTGCCTGGTTACTGAATATTATCCTAAGCAAAGTAATAACCAGAGCTGTAAGAATTGCTGTTGTTCCTGAAAAAGATGCTCAGCCGGAATCGGAGAAAAAAAGAGAAGATACTCTGATCAGGATATTTTCAGGGGTTACAGGAATAGCTATCCTGGCAATATCAACCATGATGGTACTACAGGAAGCAGGTCTTAATATAGGACCAATGCTTGCAGGTGCAGGAATAATAGGACTGGCCCTGGGCTTCGGTGGTCAATATCTCATCAGGGATATTATCACAGGATTATTCATTATCCTTGAGAATCAGTATCGTATAGGGGATGTAATTAATGTTGAATCAAAAAGCGGACTTGTAGAGGATATAAGCTTAAGAAAAACTATCCTGAGGGATATGAACGGGACGGTTCATCATGTACCTCACGGGGAGATCAAAACAGTATCAAACCTGTCGAGAAAATATGCAAGGGTCAACCTCGATATTGGCATCGCCTACGATGCCAACCTTGAACATGTCATAAAAGTCATCGATCAGACAGGTGCTGAAATGGCAGAAGATAAGTACTTTAAAGAGTTGATACTGACTCCTCCCAAATTCCTCAGGGTAGAAGATTTTGCAGACTCAGCTATAATATTAAAGATACTGGGTGATACAAAGCCACTTAAACAGTGGGAAGTAACCGGTGAACTGCGTAAACGAATTAAAATAGCATTCGACAGGGAAGGAATTGAAATACCTTTTCCTCAACATGTTATTCATCAGGCAAAAATCAAATAAATAGAAAGATCTGAATACACTATATCCGGGTATTTTTTCTAATTTGACACCTTAATTCAAATACATTCCTATTATGGCAGAAAAAAACAGGGTCCTATCTATCGATATCATGAGAGGTTTTACGCTGGTGCTTATGCTTTTTGTAAATGATCTCTATGTTCCGGGCGTACCGGAATGGCTCGGACACACCAAAGCCAGTTTTGACGGAATGGGCCTGGCAGACTGGGTATTCCCGGGATTCATGTTCATGGTTGGAATGTCTATTCCCTTTTCTGTAGGAAACAGGATTAAAAAAGGGGACAGTAACCTGGCTGTGCTTCAGCACATTCTGATAAGAACATTCAGTCTCCTGATAATTGGAGTGCTTATGTCGAATTCAAGAAATGTCAACGGGGAATTCACAGGAATAAGCAAAAGCCTCTGGTCAATGATAGTCTATTCCGGAGTATTTCTGATCTGGAACAGCTATAAAGCAACTGACAGGAATAAATACCTCATTTACGGTCTTAAAATATTAGGAGTACTGATGATAATTCCAATGGTTTATATCTTCCGATCGGGAGAGACAAGCGGTTTCAGGTATAACTCCTGGGGAATACTTGGAACAATCGGCTGGAGTTACCTTGTTTCAGCTCTGGTTTATATGGGAGCTCATGATAATATCTTAAAAACCTCAATGGCACTGATCTTCTTTCTGATCCTTAATATTCTGTCAAAACTGCATCTGCTCGATTTTCTCAATGTCATAAAACCGGTTTTCGGGACTATCATTAACGGGAATGCCCCTTTTATTGTACTTTCCGGACTGTTCCTTACACTTATTCTTAAAAAGCTGTCAGGTGATGCTAACAAGACTATTCTTGTAATAACCTCTCTTGGAATTTTTTCCATTGCAGCCGGTTTTTTCCTGCGCAACTGGTTCATTATTTCAAAAATACAGTCAACTCCAAGCTGGGGACTTATATGCAACGGATTAAGCATGATCCTTTTTGCATTTCTCTTCTGGTTCATTGATGTAAAAAAACAGGTAAAATGGGGAGCTTTTCTCAGACCGTCAGGCGCCAATTCGCTTACGATCTACCTGGTCCCTGATATGTTTTACTACATTATCTGGCAATTCAGTCTGCCCTTGCTGTTCTATAAACAGCCTGATATTACCTGGCTTGCGGTTTCAGGATCTATAACCTGGGCATTGATAATGGGAGTTGGACTGGCTGTATTGCTCGAGAAGATAAATTTCAGGCTCAAACTTTAAAAAATATTTTATCAATTTAATTTAACAGGAGATGACTTATACTGACAAAAAAAACATTACTGACACCCTCAGATATTTAATTCCGGGATTACTGGTACTGACTTTATTTTTCCTCCACGGTTGTGCTAATCAAGATAAGAAGTACCCCCAGGGAAGGAATATAGAGGTATTGATCTCAGGTATAAATTCAGAGCAGGTTAAAAAGTATGAGAAATTTGAACTGGTTGTCGACCTTATTAATGTTAAGTATAATAATCCGTATGACCAGGCCGACATTGACCTCTATGCATTGTTCACAGCTCCATCGGGGCAAAACATAAAAATTAACGGATTCTTCGATGATTACATGGGAGCAAATAAATGGAAGATCCGTTTTTCACCAGGGGAAACTGGTGTATATAAATACCAGGTTTTTGTAACAGACGGATCAGCAAAAGGAGAGACAGAAAGCGGTTCATTTACTGCTGTTGATTCTGAACATCATGGCTGGATAAGACCATCTGTGAGGAATCCTCATTATTTCACCCACGATGACGGAACAACCTATTATGGTGTAGGAGCATATTCTCCCTGGGGAAACGATGAAAAAGTTTTCAGGACATTTGCTGAGAACAAAGCTAATTTTTTTGCTATATGGGATATTAACTATGGCGGTTTCGTCAACGATGCCGGAATCCTTGAGGAAAAGCTCGGAGAATATAACCAGCAGAAAATGGGTGAAATTGACTCGCTGCTTACAATACTTGAAAAGGACGATATTAAACTGATGTATGCTATATGGCCACACGACCTTTTTTCTGAAACAGTATGGGCTCACCAGTGGCACCTGAATCCATATAGTCAGATTACCACAGTTGAAAATGTTTACAGTGATTCGCTGGCCTGGGAATACCAGAAGATGAAATACCGTTACATGATAGCCAGGTTTGCTCACAGCAGGAGCTGGGGTATCTGGGAGCTTATAAACGAGATGGACGGTACCGACGGCTGGGCAAAAGGCCATCATGCGGAAGCCTATAAATGGGTTGACAAGTGTCAGAAGTATTTCATAGAAAACGATCCTTACAGACATCCAATGACTGCTTCTTTCAGCGGAGGCTTCAAACAGTACCGCGATACACTTTACAGGTTAACGGAAATCCCTAATATTCATCTATATCCTGCTCAGGGATGGATTCCTAAGTATCCCGATGACAGCCTGAGAAGTGATATGTACAATTTTGCCTGGGCAAGCAAACGCTTCTGGGACAATTTTGAGAAACCTGCAATCTTGGGAGAAGCAGGAGCTGACCTTACTTACTATAAACCCGAATCAGAAGAATACCACATCTCATACCATAACCAGATATGGGCTTCACTGGCAAACGGACTTGCAGTTACACCTGTTTGGTGGACCGCTTCTATAATGAATGAAAACGACTGGAAACAGCTTAAATATTTATCGGAGTTTGTTGACGATATCGATTTTGCAAACCTCCCGTATAAACCAGTTCTAGCTGAGGCAGCAAATGCTGATGTATACTTCATGGACAGCGGGGAAAAAGGATTCGGATGGGCAAGAGCTGTCAGGATTAATAAAATAGATAATACAAAATTGACACTGATCAAGCCTGAAAAAGGCAATTATAATATTGAATGGTTTGATACATGGACTGGAAAGACTGTAAAATCAGAAAATATTACTTCAGGTAATGGCAGACTTGTGATTACCGTACCTGTGAATGATCATAAATATCAGGATATTGCATTCAAAATCAGTAAGAAATAATCATAGCCATGTCATCATCTAACCGTATTTTGTCAATTGATATTATGCGGGGACTAACCCTGGTCCTTATGCTGTTCGTAAATGACCTTTATATGCCCGGAGTTCCGGCATGGCTTGGTCATATGAAAGCTAATTTCGACGGCATGGGTCTTGCTGACTGGGTTTTCCCCGGATTCCTCTTCATGGTTGGAATGGCGATACCATTTGCGATCGGAGGCAGGATAACAAGAGGAGAAAGCAACATTTCAATTTCAAAGCATATTATAGTCAGAACTGTAAGCCTGTTAATAATTGGTGTTCTGATGCTTAACACAGGCAGAGTGAATCCCGAACTTACCGGAATCAGTAAAGACCTCTGGGCCCTTGTGATGTATATTGCCGTATTTTTAATATGGAACCAGTATCAGGATAGTGATAAACATTTCTTCAGAACTGCAGGACTTAAGCTGCTCGGTATGTCCCTTCTTGTTATTTTAATATTCAAATTCCAGTCAGGAAAAATTGAAAACAATGGCTCACTTATTACCGGCTGGTGGGGTATACTTGGGCTCATCGGATGGGGATACCTGGTTGCAGCATTTGTATACCTGGCTTTACGGAATAATATTCTTTATACCTCTTTATCAGTTATTTTCTTCCTTATACTGAATATTCTGTCAAAGCTTGATCTTCTGGAATTCCTTAATCCTGTAAAATTCCTGCTGGGTACAATAATAGATGGTAATGTACCTTTTATTGTTCTTTCGGGGATGCTTACAACTCTTATTCTTAAGAAATTATCAGGAGACGATTACAGAAAGGTAATTGTAACAATTGTTACATTTGGTATTTTGAGTCTTGCCGGAGGTTTCATCCTCAGGAAGTGGTTCATCATTTCCAAGATCCAGGCCACTCCAAGCTGGGGTATGATCTGCAATGGGATAAGCCTTATACTTTTCGCCTTGCTTTACTGGATTATAGATATAAAGAAACAGAGCAGGTGGGCATTCTTCCTTAAGCCGGCAGGAGAGAACTCACTTACGACCTATCTGGCTCCGGATATTATTTATCACCTTATATGGATGACGGGTGTTCCGGTTCTCATCTACAAACATTCGGCCACTCCGCTTATAGTAATAGCCGGTTCCCTGGTCTGGGCACTGGCAATGGTTGGTGTGACTGCTCTTCTTGTACGGTTTGGAATAAAGTTAAGGTTGTAGCTTCACCCAAAATACTCCGCTATTTTTTACCTCACCCCATTCCGATAGCTATCGGAACCCTCTCCCGTGGGGAGAGGGGCTTAGGCAGATGATTATCATAATTCATCCTAAATAAGGTTGACAGTCATTTTGTTTATTCCCCCCTTCTCCCCGCGGGAGAAGGGGTCGGGGGATGAGGTGTTCACCTACTCATCGAATACGGATATGACTCTGGTTTTGTGCCCCTTATAGTATCCGGGACTGCAGCCATGCTGTAAACCAGCTTCCCGCCTTTCTGTAGTGCAGAATGGGTAATATAATTAGTGTTCAGTGCTCTTCCGTTAAGCTTTATCTTTCTTACATAAATGTTCTCATCGCTGTTCTCCGGAGCTTCTATAACAAGCTTTTTCCATTTGCCGAAATCAAGGGTCACTTTATTGAACAGCGGTGAACCGAATATATACTGATCGGTTCCCGGAGTCACCGGGTAAAATCCCAGTGCAGAAAAAACATACCATGCCGATGTCTGACCATTATCCTCATCCCCGCAATAGCCATCTGGAGTATAGTTATATAGCCTGTTCATCACCTGCCTTGCTCGGTACTGGGTTTTCCATGGCTCACCGGCATAGTTATAAAGATAAATCATATGCTGAATAGGCTGATTACCATGGGCATAATTACCCATGTTCATAATCTGCATCTCCCTGATCTCATGTATTACGATCCCGTAATATGAATAATCGAAAACGGGTGGTACATTGAATATCGAATCAAGCTTTGCTATGAAATCCTCTCTCCCTCCCATCAGATCAACAAGACCGGCAACATCCTGAAATACACTCCATGTATAATGCCAGCTGTTCCCCTCAGTAAATGCATCGCCCCATTTATAAGGACTGAAAGGCGACTGGAAAGAACCATCTGAATTACGACCTCGCATAAGTTTTCTTCCGGGATCAAAAACGTTTTTATAATTCATAGCCCTCTTTGCATAAAGGTCGATCTCCTCCTGAGGCCTCCCCAGTGCTTTAGCCAGCTGCCATATACAGAAATCAGCATAGGCGTATTCGAGAGTGCGGGCTGCATTTTCATTAATCCCGGCATCATAAGGTACATACCCAAGATCATTATAAAAAGAGGCTCCCAGCCTTCCGACCGATTCTACCGGGCCGGGTCCGGTTGTATTTTTTATTATTGCATCATATAATGTCTGGATATCGTACCCTCTTATTCCCTTGAGATAGGAATCGGCAATAAGAGATGCCGAATTGGATCCGATCATGCAGTTGCGGTGTCCCGGACTGGCCCACTCCGGAAGCCATCCGCTCTCTTTATATGTGTTTACAAGTCCCTCCATGATCATACTGTTTACCTCGGGGTACATTAGTGTGAAGAATGGAAAAAGTGATCTGAAGGTATCCCAGAAGCCATTATCGGTGTACATGTAGCCAGGCAGAACCTCCCCATTGTAAGGGCTGTAATGTACTATTTCATCCTTTTCATTTATCTCATGAAACTGCCTTGGAAACAGCAGTATCCGGTACAGGCATGAATAGAATGTCCTCTGCTGGTCAGAGGTTCCTCCTTCAACCTTTATTCTGTTCATCTGGCTATTCCATGCCGCTTTCCCCTCACTTTTAAGCATTTCAAAATCTTTCCCTCCCGTCTCACGGGTGAGATTTAGCTGAGCCTGTTCTTTGCTGATAAAAGAAGAAGCCACTTTTACGCAAACCTTGTCACCCCTTCTTGTTTTAAATCCAAGGATCGCCCCTACATGTTCCCCTTCAGCTTCAGGAATTAAATAGTTAATTGAGTCGCCACTCCAGGTATGTACCGAGCTGAAATCCCTGTCAAATTCAGCAACAAAATAGTTATGAAAATTGTCAGGCACTCCGCCACTGTTATTACGGCAATATCCAATTACCTTCCTCTCTTCCGGAATTATTCTGACCATAGATCCTTTAAAAAACCCATCAAGAAGTATAAATGAAGAATCACTTTCAGAAAAGGAAAAACGGAACATCGCAGCTCTTTCAGTTGGTACCAATTCAGCAGTAACATCATAATCAGCCAGGTATACACTGTAATAATATGGCTTAACAATTTCAGCCTTGTGCGAAAACCATGATGCTCTCTCGAGCTCATCAATTTTTATCTTTCCTGTGATTGGCATAAACGAAAATGCTGCATAGTCATTAATCCAGGGGCTTGGCTGATGGGTCTGCTTGATGCCCATTATCTTGTAATCGTCATAGGTATATCCCCACCCGTCACCCATTCTTCTTGTCTGGGGTGTCCAGAAATTCATACCCCAGGGAAGTGCTATTGCAGGATAAGTATTCCCGTTTGATAGTTTGAATTCAGAGTCGGTTCCCATCAGCGGGTTAACAAGCTCTACAGGATCAAAAACATGTTCTTTAACATCTTTTTTACAGCCACTGAAAGATGAAATGAGAAATGCCACAATAAGTGTCCTGAAATAAAATGATGATTTTAATATTCTGCTGATTAACATATTTATTAATTTAAATTTTTATTATTCTATCTCCCAGTGTTTTAGCCCCCCTGCCCTCCTGAAGGGCATAGCCGTCAAGTTAAGGCTCTTTTTTTTGAAGTGGATAGATGCAAAAGTTTCCCCTCCTTTTGAAGGAGGGGTGGCCGCAGCACAATTTTTATTAAAGTATTGCAAATCCTCATTGCGGCCGGGGTGGTTGATTATTATATGCGGCTTATTCATTATTCTGTTTAAAACATTTTCTTATCTCATTTTTTATGTAGTCAGGATTTTGGAATACAAATCTGTTTTCAAATCTCACTACAGTGAATCCTAAGCCTGACAGATAGTTATCCCTTTTTTCAGCCTCCTGTATATTATGATAATCGCCATGGATATCCCCGTCAAGTTCAATAATTAGTTTTTCTGAAGGACAACAAAAGTCAGCAATATAACTATCAATACTGTATTGTCTTCTGAACTTTCTTCCATCCAGTTTCCTGGATTTTAACATATCCCATAATGTAGCTTCAGCCGAAGTTGAACTCTTTCTAAGAGATGATCTGAAAGATTTAATATCTTTTCTATTGAATAGGTTGTTTTTAATCATAGGTACTAAGGTAAAAAAGAAATGAATGAATCAACCACCCCGGCCGGGAAATAAAACCTTTTAATAAACAGATAATCAATCGTCCCGGCCACCCCTCCTTCAAAAGGAGGGGAAACTTATACCCATATATACATCATGAAACCAATACTTAGCTTAACGGCTATGTCCTGAGGGGAGGTTAATCTTCTGGTTTTAACCTATTTCGGCTATGTGCAGGATTTATACCCCCTTTAGGGGGTGCTCACGACCGCCTGCAGGCGGAGCGAGCGGGGGTTGTACTTTGGATATCACATTCAGTTTAATAATTGTATCATAAACTTTCTCCGGAGTAAGCCACATCATACAGGCAAAATCACCTCGTTTGCACTTGCCTTTTCCGAAGACAGTGCATGGTCTGCAGCTGAGCCCATCAACCGGGACTCTAATTGAATATTCGCCAGGTTGCTGCCAAGCGCCAAAACCCATGACAGGATCAGTCCCTCCCCATATCGATATTACAGGAGTATTCACAAGAGCAGCCATGTGCATATTAGAAGAATCCATGGCTATCATTATTCTGAGCTGGCTCATTAGTGCCAGCTCTTCCTCTAGATTGAGCTTTCCTGCCACACTGTATGAATTCTTTATAGAAGATGCAAGTGCTTCAAGTTTTACAATATCTTCTTTACCTCCGAAGAACCAGAATTTTACATTATAGCTTTCAGATATCAATCCAAGAAGTCGTTTCATATAATCCTCAGGCCAACTTTTCAGAGCATGTTTTGCAAAAGGTGCAACACCAATGTTTATCAGATCATCGGCACTGATCAATGCCGATGCGTTCCTCATTGCATTCTGTGCTGGTCTTATCCATGGACCCTCTGAAGGCCTGACAGGGAATCCGGCCCTGGCAAAAACATCACAATACCTTTCAGCTGAATGTTTAAGCTGTATTTTATTTTTCCCGTTTATTATGTTTCTCTTCTCTTTCCTTCCCTTGTTTATTATTGACAGCTTCACTCCTTTTATGCGAAATAATAATCCCAGTATCAGCGATCTTATTACGGCATGCAGGTCAATTACATGGTCGAAAGGTCCTGATTTTGAAAGATCCTTATATAGCCTGAAGATTCCGGCCAGACCCTTATGCCTGCCTTTAAAGTCAGGAATAAATAATTTCAGCTGTTCATCTTCAGTAAAAAAAGGCCGGAATGCAGCCCTGGTAAGGAACACTATTTCAATTTCGCGATATTGCTCTCTGATACCATTTATTACAGGCGTGGTAAAAGCAACATCACCCATTGCAGATGTTCTTATTACGAGAAGCCTCATTTCAATATTTTTCGTACGATTTCTCTTCTATGAATCCTGATGCTGTTTTGAGGTTTATCTCTCTCTTTATCTCCGATCGTTTATCATTCTTAAAATAAACTGCACGGGCTGTCTGTACAAAATCATCGCCAAAATCCTTGTTCCTTTCCAGATCACGGATATGATCCTCAATATCCCACAGTTCGCAGTTGATATCATAGAGTGCCTTATAAAGAGGATCGGAGGTGCTTATTATTGATGATGATATCTTAACAAGTGCATCATACTCTTTCTGAAGGTTCACAAGCTTTGCCTTGTCTTTAATTCGTTCGAGCTTTATCTGGATGATCGTAAGCTTATCAATTATCTCTCCGTTGGATACTTCTATTTTCATATTCATTGTTTTAATTACCCAAAAATAACTATTTAAACATCCCCCTAACCCCCTTCAAAGGGGGAATTATTTGAAAATTCCCTTCAAAGGAAGAATTAAAAGAAAATTCTTTTCTCAGGGGAATTTTATATAAGTCTTCTGCCGTTGTGCCTTTGAGCCGTTGCGCCTTTGAGCCATTATCAATATGGATCCACATCAACTGTGATTCTCAGGGACGTAGCGCCTTTCTCTTTTTCAACCCTGTCAATAGCTTCGGATATCAGCTGCCTGGCTTTTGAGGTAGCTTTATCCCTTTCAATCTTAATGAGGATTGTTTTGATATACCAGAGCTGCAACTGCGATATTACCGGCGATTCGGGACCCAGAACCCTCTTTCCGAAAAGGCGTTTCAGGTCATTCCCGAGTATCTCTGCGAAATGATTCAGCTGCCCCCTCTCCTTATGCCTGACATTTATCCTGACCATCCTGGTGAAAGGTGGATAGCTGAAAGATTTTCGTTCTTCGGCCTGCATGTTGAACATTCCCTTATAATCATGCCTTAATACAAGCCGGATTATCCTGTTATCAGGATCCGATGTCTGGATTACCACCCTTCCCTGCCTGCTTCTTCTACCTGCTCTTCCGCTTACCTGTTCAAGCATCTGGAAACTTCTCTCATGTGCCCTGAAATCGGGATAATGAAGAAGATTATCAGCATTAAGCACTCCCACAACTGTCAGGTTTTCAAAGTCAAGGCCCTTTGATATCATCTGAGTGCCAATCAGGATATCGATCCGTTTATTTTCAAAGGCACTTATTATCTTATTAAAGGAGTTTTTGTTACGTGTTGTATCCTGGTCCATTCTTGCAATCCTTGCCGAAGGAAAAACAATTCTTATCTCATCCTCTATCTTTTCAGTTCCGAAGCCTCTTGTAACCATAGCTGTTGAATTGCAGTTGCCGCATTTTGAAGGCATACCCGAACTGTAACCGCAATAATGACAGACCATCCTGTTTATCGACTTATGATAGGTCAGGTTCACAGCACATTGAATACATACCGGGATCCAGCCACATTCAGAACATTCGATATATGGTGAAAAGCCCCGCCGGTTCTGAAAAAGAATGATCTGTTCGTTTTTCCCAAGAGCATCATCAAT
>CAYLYN010000098.1:0-15122 GCA_964387565.1 uncultured Rikenellaceae bacterium
CATTGCTGGGAATTGTAACGCCATTCTGTTCTTGCTCCGCTATCCCGCTGTTTCTGGGATTTGTTGAGTCGGGGATCCCTCTTGGCATCACATTCTCATTTCTGATTGCAGCACCAATGATAAATGAAGTAGCTGTAATATTGTTATTTGGCTTGTTTGGCTGGAAAACTGCATTGATATACGTAGTTACCGGACTCATAATAGCCATTACTGCCGGATGGATAATAGGAAAGCTCCGGCTGGAAAAGTGGGTAGAGGATTGGGTATACAAAACAAAATTCGGAGAATCTGACCTGTCAATGGAAAAGATCAGTTTCAGGGACAGACTAAGATATGGATACAATGCAGTCAAGGAAATTGTAGGTAAAGTATGGATCTATGTAGCCCTTGGAATAGCAGTAGGCGCAGGAGCTCACGGGTATGTTCCGGAGGAATTTATGGCATCCCTTATGGGCAGATCGGCTTGGTACAGTATTCCTTTATCTGTATTGATTGGAGTACCTCTCTACTCAAATGCTGCCGGGATCATTCCGATAGTTTCTGTATTAATAGAGAAAGGTGCTTCTCTGGGTACGTCATTGTCTTTTATGATGGCTGTTATCGGCCTCTCACTGCCTGAAATGATAATCCTGAGAAAAGTACTCAGAATGCCACTTATAATTACTTTTATCGCTGTTGTGGCTGCGGGGATAATGATTGTGGGTTACTTGTTCAACTATGTTTTTCAGGTTTAAACAGGAACCGTAATAATAGTCTTATTATTATAACTTACCTTTTTAAGTAAGTACTTCAAAAAAACTTAAGTTCAAGGTTTTATCTTCTCGAAAAGACCCAGCAGTTTCGTTTTATAGATTTCGGTTATCTGAGCTTCATGCTCTCCTATTGGTTTGACAGGAATCAGATCAATCACCTCATCAGGTTTTAATTCAGATGTATACATCAGGTTAATGGCGGCAAGTAATGTTTGATGAACTGCTTCTTCCGCTTCCGATTTTGACAATCCTGTTTTAACACCTATCTCTTCAAGATAGTTCCACTGGAACCAGAAATAAGTCGGAAGCATTGCAGAAACGATGGCATAGCTTTCAAGTTTCTCCTCGGCAACCTCAAAAGTATGGCCAAGGGTTCTTAATAAACCAAGGACTGAATCTTTCTCAGCCGGATTAAATCCCGGTGAAAAACAAACAGGATTGAATCCATCATTGATATAAGATGAGGCATTAGGTATCAGTCGTACAATATTTTTAACCTGGCCAATTTTTGATGAGATCCTTGCAATATCTATCTTCGGGGCAAGTGAAATGATAGTTGCACTGCTTCTGATATCATTCTTTATAATCTCCAGCGTGTCCATGATAACTGGAGGGTGAAGTGAAATAAAAACAATATCCTGGCTTGCGGCAACTGAAGCGTTGTCAATTTCAATAAAGGGATATAAGCTTTTCAGTTTTAACGCTACTTCACTGTTTGTTTCAGCAACAGCTACAGTATTAAATTTCACATCCTTATTACAGAATGCCTGCAGAAGTATCGTGGTAATCCTTCCGCCTCCGATAAATCCAATAGAATGTTTCATTTTAGATAGTATTGTCGAATTTTAGCTTCAGTCTTTTATGCAGCGGACTGAATATTTATCCTTTTTATCGGTACCCTGAATATCATCAACATCTGCCCGGCGTGATATATCCGTAACAACCATGTTATCAATAATAAGATAGCTGAAGTATTCTGCACTCTTATTGTCATAGTCAGTTGAAGTCCAGTAATAGCCACTTTCATCTATCTCTGAGAAAGTACCCTCATGATCCTGCATTCCTCCCAGCTGAATAGTAAAGGAGATTGTGTCTCCTGATTTTTTCCGCCACGATTCGTGATTCTGAAAATGATTGGAAAGGTTTCTGAAATCACTTCCTGATGGCAGGCGCCATCCGTCAGGACATGCAGCTTTTGCTGATTTCCATTCATACAGCATTCCATATGTATTTGCATTATTCTGATCATTTTCATAATAAGCTGCTCCCTGCTTCATTTTATACCTGAGGTTCTCAGCCATCCATATAACTCCATCGACCTTAACGATACGGTAAACATTCCCATCACGCTTATCAGTAAACTTATCCTGACCGTAAGCATATGAAACGATCAGAAGAAATGCAATTACAATTAATATTCTCTTCATTTTGACTGAATTTTAAAGCTAAATCAGAATATAATGCTATCAAATATTATTCCATAAAGGACGGTGCAGAAAAAAATTCACATTCTGCCAGCATCTGTAACTTATAAAATTATCTGATTAGAATGCGAAATATGCATTCCTGGTTGTCTGGCAAAATTCACATTCATCTGTAAGAGTAGCCTCATCATAGGTATTTCCACATACCGGACAAACAAACCATTTTACAGGTACAGAAACCTCGGTCCCTTCCTTTACAAATACCAGGGCAGACTCATAAAATGCCTTGTGTTTCTTTTCTGTATCAATGGCATATGTAAATGATTCTACAGCGTCAGCTATCTCCTCCTTCTCAGCGGTAGCAATAAAACCGGGGTACATCTCATCTATCTCATATGATTCACCTTTTATCCCGGAAGCAAGGTTCTCAGCTGTAGAGAGCACTTCAAAATGATCAATAACCGGATCTCCTGTTTCTACTCCCAGGTTTTCCAGAACTCTTTTATGATTTGCAGCATGGATCGCTTCTGATTTAGAGGTTGCCCTGAACATTATAGCAATAGTATCGAAACCATCTGCTTCGGCCTTTTGTGCAAATGCAGCATATTTTGCACTCGCTGTTGATTCGCCGTTAAAAGCTGTTTTTAGATTCTCGATTGTTTTCGAAGGACCAGAAGAACAACTTACTACAAGTCCTGTGACAATTGAACACAATAAAATCCTGACCATTACTTTCATTGCAAGAAGTATTTAATATTAGTAATTCAAAATTATGATCAAATATATTTAATTCAAGTATACCGGACGATACAAAGATAAAAGTATTGACATAGAATATAAGCAAGTTTATATGTCCTTTAATATTATGTTATCATACTGCTATATACCATATTTACATTCAACAGGAAAATAGTTATCTTTGAACCCTCTTTTAAATCAGTACCACGGGGCAAAATGACAGATAAGCATAAGCTCAGACCTTACGGTGATAAACAGATGATCTTCGATAAGCGTTATCTCGAGATGGCGCATATCTGGGCTCAGAACTCCTATTGTAAAAGGAGACAGGTAGGAGCACTTATTGTCAGGGAAAAAATGATTATCTCAGATGGTTTTAACGGGACCCCTGCCGGATTTGAAAATATTTGCGAGGATGAGAATAATATTACAAAACCATATGTCCTTCATGCCGAAGCAAATGCAATAACCAAGGTGGCAAAATCGAATAACTCTAGTGAAGGTTCGACGCTATATGTCACAACTTCTCCGTGTATGGAGTGCGCCAAGCTGATTATTCAGTCCGGAATCAGAAGAGTTGTTTACAGTAACCGGTATCACAATACTGATGGACTTGATCTGTTGAAAAGAGCTGGTATTGAACTGGTTTTTATTGATCCTGAAAAAAATATTTATGAATTACAATAACTCAAGAATTAGCATATTCCTGCCTGTCATTCTTGCAATTGCAGTTGCAGTGGGTATTTTCGTCGGACGGATGCTGCCGGCAGGTGATGATGTTCAGTATCATTCAACAATTAAACTGCGAAATGACAAGATCAGCAATATACTTAACATTATTGAGGATAATTATGTCGATACGGTTAACAGAAATGAGCTTGCCGAAAGCGCCATCCCTGCGATTCTGAAGAAACTCGATCCGCACTCAATATATATTCCTGCAAAAGATCTTGCCAGGGCTAATGAGCCCCTGAAGGGAAATTTTGAAGGTATCGGTATTTCTTTCAATATGCTGACCGATACCATACTTGTTATAAGCACAATCCCAGGTGGTCCGTCAGAGAAGCTGGGACTTTTGCCTGGCGACAAGATAATATATGTTAATGATTCACTGGTAGCAGGAAGGAATATTGCTGATGAAGACGTAATGAAGATGCTAAAAGGGCCAAAGGGTACTGTGGTGAAGGTCAGGATTCTGAGAAATGGCTATAAAGAGCTTATTCCATTCGAAATTACCCGTGATAAAATTCCGATCTACAGCGTTGATGTCGATTACATGGTAAATGCTCAGACAGGATACATTAAAATAAACTCTTTTGCCGTAACAACTTATGAGGAGTTCATGAATGGCCTGATGGATCTGAAGAGCAAAGGTATGAAGAAACTGATCCTGGATCTTCGTGGCAATTCCGGAGGAGTAATGGAAGCCGCAATCAGAATTGCCAATGAATTCCTGAGTGAGGATCAGCTCATTGTTTACACACTTGGCAGAACACAACCCCGGTCTGAAGCAAGAGCTACCGGTAAAGGAGAATTTCGTGAAGGTGATCTTGTAATACTTATTGACGAATTCAGCGCTTCTGCCAGTGAAATCCTTGCCGGTGCAGTACAGGATAATGACAGGGGAACAATAATTGGGCGACGTTCATTCGGCAAAGGCCTGGTTCAGGAACCTGTTACGCTCCCTGACGGATCAGGTATGCGTCTGACCATTGCAAGATACTATACTCCGACTGGCAGATCAATTCAGAAACCTTACAATGATGGATTCGAAAAATACTATGATGACCTGAATGAAAGGATGATTCATGGAGAGTTTGAAGTATCTGACAGCATTCATTTTTCAGACTCCCTTAAATTCATAACTCCAGGCGGAAAGACAGTTTATGGAGGTGGCGGTATAATGCCAGATAAATTTGTACCTGTAGATACAACAATGATATCACCTTACCTTGTAAAAGTCCGTGCCCTGATTTACAGGTTTGCTCTCAAATATACTGAAACCAACAGGGATCAGCTAAAGAAATATACTGAGGCCAATGAGATGGAAAAATATCTCGATAAACAGGCTCTGCTTGATCAGTTTGTTTCTTTTGCTGAAAAGAATAACGTAAAACGTGATCCTGCAGGATTAAAAACATCAGGCAAGATCATACATACACAGCTGAAAGCATATATTGCCCGTAACATACTGGATAATAAAGGTTTTTATCCAATCTGGGAAAATATTGATACTACTCTGAAGTATGCTATAGATTTTCTTGGGAAATAACCAGAAAGCTAACCGGGGTTAATAAGGCAGATTATCAACAAAATCCCTGATAATTCTGAGTGTAAATTCCTGTTCCTCAATGAATCCCATATGACCTGAATTTTCCAGTTTCACAACCCGGGAATTCTTAGGGAGCCATATATTTTGCATAATCATCATATGATTGATATGGCTGTCCATTTTACCCAGGATCCATAGGAATGGAACATCACTCTTAGAAATAATCTCCGCTCTTGAGGGCCGAGCCATCATGCCCTTAAGATCAGCAATAATTGTATTTTCAGCAGTTGCAGAAGCGATTCTTACCGAACTCTCAACAGCTTCACTGAACTTTTCAAGATTTATTTTTGCATACAGCCCGTGAACAAAATCCGGGATCATGATCTCTTTTCCGCCCTCTTCAATAACCTTAATATTCAATCTTCTCTTTTCGATGGTTTCGGGTGTATCTGCATAAGGATGAGAGTGGAATAATGAATATCCCGAGAGATATTCAGGGAATAGCTGAACAAATGCAAGAGCTGCATAACCGCCCATCGAGTGTCCTGCAATGAATGCTTTACTTACACCCGAAACATCAAGTAATTCTTTAACAGCTTCAGCAAAGAGCTCCATTGTATTTATTTCTCCGGCCGGATCAGATTGTCCGTGTCCGGGAAGGTCAATTATAAGCACCCTGAAATGTGCAGACAGGATTTCTGCAAATTTCTCCCAAACCTCCCCTGTTTCAAGGTATCCATGTATCAGAACAATTACCTTACCGCTTCCTGAATCAGAATAATGAATTTTTAAACCCCTAAATGAACAGAGCATATTTATATTTTATTAGTTTTGCGAAGATACCCAATAATCTGATCTCTAGTTGTAACATCATATCATGACCGATGAGTAACGTACTTTTTTCCTCAATTTCAAAGAAATTTGTGATGGCTCTGGCCGGCCTGTTCCTGCTGACCTTCCTTCCGGTGCACCTTATAATTAACCTGATGCTGCTTATGAGTGATCCTGCACCATTCAACAGTGCCGCTCACTTTATGGCTACCTTTCCGCTGATAAAGATATTTGAGGTACTATTGATGGTATCAATCCTTGTACATGTTATCTACGGTATTTATCTTCAGATATCCAACTGGCTGGCAAGGCCTGTTGGCTATGTCAGTGGTAATAAATCCGAAACATCATTCTTTTCAAAATTCATGATATGGACCGGGGCCACAGTACTTACCTTCCTTGTACTTCACTTCTTCAATTTTTATTTTGTTAAACTTGGTATTGTTGAAGGCGATCCTGAAGATTTCTATACCCTGGCTCATAACCTGTTCAGCATACCATCATATAATTACATTTATCTTGCGTGCTTTGCCCTGCTCGGATTTCACCTTTATCACGCTTTTTCATCAGCATTCCAGACACTCGGACTCAATCACAGGATATGGACACCTGTTGTGAAAAAGGTTGCACTTTTCTACGCAATTCTTATCCCTGCAGGTTTTGCATTGATTTCAATAACCTTATGGCTTTTCAGATAGATCAGAAGAAAACAGATATACTATGGGAAAACTTGAAGCAAAAATACCTGATGGTCCTTTAGCTCAGAAATGGACAAAGTACAAAGCCACAGCAAAACTTGTTAATCCTGCTAACAAAAAGAAGCTGGAAATAATTGTAATAGGTACAGGTCTGTCTGGAGCAGGTGCTTCTTCCGCTCTTGGTGAACTGGGATACAGAGTTAAAACATTCTGTTATCAGGACTCCCCACGGAGGGCTCATTCAGTTGCAGCCCAGGGCGGCATAAATGCTGCAAAAAACTACCAGAGCGACGGAGACAGTATATACCGGTTGTTTTATGATATGATAAAAGGCGGAGACTTCAGGGCCCGTGAAGCAAATGTTTACCGGGCTGCTGAAGTAAGTAACCAGGTAATTGATCATTATACGGCTCTGGGTGTCCCCTTTGCTCGAGATTATGGAGGGACTCTCGACACCCGTTCCTTCGGAGGAGTCCAGGTATCAAGGACCTTCTATTCAAAAGGACAGACAGGACAGCAATGTCTTCTTGGAGTTTACTCATCGCTGAACAGACAGATAAAAAAGGGCAATGTAACAATGTACCCGCGACGAGAGATGCTTGACCTGGTTCTAGTTGATGGCAAGGCCCGTGGGATAATAGCAAGGAATCTTGTCACCGGTGAAATAGAAAGGCATGGTGCACATGCTGTTGTACTTGCAACAGGAGGTTATGGTACTATTTATTACCTGTCAACACTTGCCGTTAATTCAAATGCTTCAGCAGCCTGGAAAGCTCATAAGAAAGGCGCTTTCTTTGCTAATCCAAGCTTCGTTCAGATACACCCTACCAGTATCCCTCAGCTGAATGAATTCCAGTCAAAGCTTACACTTATGTCGGAATCGCTCAGAAATGATGGAAGAATCTGGGTGCCTAAGGCTAAAGGAGACAAAAGACCAGCAAATGAAATTCCGGAAGAGGAAAGAGACTATTACCTCGAAAGAAGGTATCCGGCTTTTGGTAACCTTGTGCCCCGTGATGTTGCCTCCAGGGCAGCCAAGGAGAGATGTGATGCAGGATATGGGGTTGGCGAAACAGGACTTGCCGTAAATCTAGACTTCAGAGATGCTATAAACAAACAGGGAAAGAAAGCGATTGAGGACAAATATGGTAACCTTTTTGAGATGTATACCAATATTACCGGCATTGATCCCTACATTGAACCTATGAGAATTTATCCGGCAGGACATTACACGATGGGCGGCCTCTGGGTCGATTATGAATTAATGACAACTATTCCCGGCCTCTATTCAATTGGTGAATCGAACTTTTCTGATCACGGAGCCAACAGGCTTGGAGCCAGTTCCCTGATGCAGGCCTCAGGCGATGGCTATTTTATCCTTCCGAATACAATTAACAATTATCTGTCAGGAGAGATAAGTGTTCCAAAAATATCCACTGACAAACCTGAATTCGAAGAAGCTGAAAAATCAGCAACTGAAAGACTGAACAAACTGATCTCTATCAAGGGGAATAAGAGTGCCGGATCATTTCATAAGAGACTGGGAAAAATAATGTGGGATCATTGTGGTATGTCGAGGAATGAGGCAGGACTTAAGGAAGCTTTGAAACTTATCGCCGAGCTGAAGGAGGAATTCTGGAAGGACCTTAACGTTACAGGGACACTGAATGAGGTGAATCCTGAACTTGAAAAAGCCGGAAGGGTTGCTGATTATTTTGAACTTGCAGAACTACTGGTTACTGATGCTCTTAACAGGAATGAATCATGTGGTGCCCATTTCAGGGAGGAGTACCAGACTGCAGACGGGGAAGCATCGAGGAATGATGAAGAATATGCCTATGTTGCAGCCTGGGAATATGCCGGAGAGGGAAAACCACACATTCTCCATAAGGAGGAACTGAAGTTTGAGGAGGTTGAGATGAAGGTACGGAGCTATAAATAAAGGCGTGCTTCGGCAGGTTCAGCATTGAAGGGCCGAAGGGTGATTTGATCAGGAAATTGGTGGCCTATACTTAATGATAATTTGACTATCAGACAAAAAGAGACGTAGATTATGAAGCTGACACTGAAGATATGGAGGCAGAAAAATGCGACTGCCAAAGGGAATTTTGAGACTTATCAGATGGACAATGTATCTCCCGAAATGGCATTTCTTGAGATGCTTGATGCCCTTAATAAAAAACTTGTGGAAGAAGATAAGGATCCTGTTGCCTTTGACCATGACTGCCGTGAAGGAATATGCGGATCGTGCGGTATGTATATCAACGGTCATCCTCATGGTCCAATACCGGCTATAACAACCTGCCATCTGTCGATGAGGTTTTTCAAAGATGGGGAGACAATATGGATTGAACCATGGAGAGCCAAACCTTTTCCTGTAATCAGGGACCTTATAGTTGACAGATCTGCATTTGATAAAATACAGATCGCAGGCGGATTTATCTCAGTAAATACAGGAGCTGCACCTGAAGCTAATTCAACCCTGGTAAGCAAAAAAGACTCTGACAATGCATTTGATTCGGCAATATGTATAGGATGCGGAGCATGCGTTGCAGCATGTAAAAATGCGTCAGCCATGTTGTTTGTTTCTGCAAAAATATCACAGTTTGCCCTTCTTCCTCAGGGACGGGTTGAGGCAAAAGAGAGAGTCAGAGCCATGGTTGAAAAAATGGATGAGGTAGGTTTTGGGAGCTGCTCAAACACCGGTGCCTGCGAAGCTGAATGTCCGAAACAGATCAAATTAACTAATATAGCCAGAATGAACAGGGAGTTTTATAAAGCTTTCTGATCCTGGAAATGGAACGCAAAGCATTTTTACGACTAGCTGCAACAGGCAGTGCTGCTGCAGTATCCGGGATAATACAAGGATCTCCCATATTTATTGTCAGATCAGATTATTCTTCTTCAGTACTGGAAAAACTGCATGGATTTTCAGCTGACCTTGTGATTGCCGGAGGTGGTCTTGGTGGATGTGCTGCAGCCCTTGCAGCATTGCGAAATAATCTTAAAGTTATACTTACGGAGGAGACGGACTGGCTGGGCGGACAGCTTTCGCAACAGGGAGTTCCGCCTGACGAACACCAGTGGATCGAAACACATGGTGGAACAAAGCTCTACAGGGAATTAAGGAACAGGATAAGAGAGTTTTATTTCCGTAATTATCCGCTTACTGAAACAGCAAGAGGCAACAGGTTCCTGAATCCGGGCGACGGTTCAGTCTCGCGGCTTTGCCATGAACCGAGGGTGGCTGCTTATGTACTGAACGAATTAATGGCTCCTTACATAAGCTCAGGTAAACTGATAATACTGACAAATTGCAAAGCTATTTCAGCTGATACTAACGGGAACAAAGTAAGATCTCTGATAGTTACAAATACCCTTACAGGTAAACACCATATCCTGGATGCAGATTGGTTCATTGATGCTACAGAACTGGGTGATCTTCTGCCTCTGACCGCAACTGAATTTGTAACAGGTTCTGAATCACAAAAAGATACCCGTGAACTTCATGCTCCCGAAAGAGCTGATCCGGAAAATAATCAGTCATTTACAGTCTGCTTCGCAATGGATTATCTTGAAGGAGAGGATCATACAATTGAAAAGCCCGGCGAGTATGAATTCTGGAAGAATCATACTCCACCTCTGACACCTCCATGGTCAGGCAGGTTGCTTGAACTTCGTTATTCAACGCCATCAACTCTCGTACCTAAAGACCTTGGTTTTAATCCCTCAGGAGCAGACACCGGTCCTCTGCTGAACCTCTGGAACTACAGAAGGATAATAAACAGGAACAATTTCATTCCCGGTACATACAAAAGCGATATATCAGTTGTCAACTGGCCGCAGAATGATTATATGCTTGGAAATATAATTACCCGGAACCAGGATGATTTTGACAGACATGTTGAAAGAGCTAAACAGCTCAGTCTTTCACTTCTGTACTGGCTTCAGACAGAAGCACCACGGCCTGGAAAGGGTTACGGATGGAAAGGCCTCAGATTGAGAAAAGATATTATGGATACTGACGACGGACTGGCAAAATATCCATATATACGCGAATCCAGAAGAATAAAGGCTCTCTTCACGGTACTTGAAGAACATGTTGGTAAAGAGAACAGGTCAATTGTTACCGGGGATAAAGATAACATAAAGGCTGCAAGATTTTATGACAGTGTCGGAACAGGTTATTATCATATAGATCTGCATCCTTCGAGCGGAGGGAATAATTACATTGATTTCCCCTCTCTTCCATTCCAGATCCCTCTGGGTTCATTAATCCCTCAGAGGGTTGAAAATCTGATAGCTGCCAATAAAAATATTGGTACCACACATATCACAAACGGATGCTTCAGGCTGCACCCGGTTGAATGGAATATCGGTGAATCAGCAGGATCGCTGATAGCTTTTTCTTCTGCTAAAAAAGTAATCCCCGGTATTGTCCGTGAGAATAAGAAGCTACTTGAGGAGTTCCGCCAGATGATAGTGAATCAAGGTATTGAGACTGAATGGCCTGAATGAAGAATAATATTAAGGATTACAATTATGAAAACTGAACACACACGTCGTGATTTTCTTACAAGGTCTGCAATGGCAGGTGTGGCAGCCATGGCTGTACCTCTTGCAGGTTGTACAGGTAAAGAAAGAATTATTCCTGAAGAGTCAGATGTTGAATCAAAGCTTATTGTACCTAAGGCAAATGCCCTTCCAATAACAGGAACCTTCCTCGATGAAATATCACATGATATACCTCATCAGAACTGGGGAGAGAAAGAATGGGATGCCGAATTTGCCAATATGACAGCTATTGGTATCGATACTGTGATCATGATAAGATCGGGTTACCGGAAATTCATTACTTTCCCATCAGAGTACCTTCTGAAAAAAGGTTGTTATATGCCATCAGTGGATCTGCTTGAGATGTTCCTGAGACTTTCTGAAAAGCATGGTTTGAAATTCTATTTTGGTCTATATGATTCAGGCAAATACTGGGATACAGGAGATCTGTCATGGGAAATTGAAGATAACAAATATGTTATTGACGAGGTATGGAAGAATTATGGAAGTAAATTTAAAAGCTTCCGGGGATGGTATATCAGCGGTGAAATCAGCAGGAAGACCAAAGGGGCTATCGGAGCCTTCCAGGCAATGGGAAAACAATGCAAGGATGTTTCGGGCGGTCTGCCAACCTTCATTTCACCATGGATTGACGGTAAAAAAGCTGTTGAAGCTGCCAAGGGAGCTCTCACAAAGGAGGCATCGGTGTCAGTGCTGGAACATGAAAAAGAATGGGGAGAGATATTCGATGGCATTCATGATGTGGTTGATGCTGTTGCTTTCCAGGACGGTCACATTGATTATAATGAGCTGGATGCATTTTTCTCGGTCAACAAAAAGCTTGCTGACAGATACGGGATGAAATGCTGGACAAATGCTGAAACATTTGACCGGGATATGCCTATTAAATTCTTTCCACTCAAGTTTGACAAACTGCGACTGAAACTGGAAGCAGCAAAAAGAGCCGGATATGATAAAGCAATCACTTTTGAATTCTCGCATTTTATGAGTCCTCAGTCGGCTTATCTTCAGGCAGGGCACCTTTACAACCGTTACAGGGAATATTTTAATATTAAAAAAGTATGACTCCTGAATCAAAACAAACGCTTTATGTAATATGGCTTTCAGCTGTAGCTTCAATAGGTGGTTTCCTGTTCGGATATGACACTGCTGTTATCTCCGGGACCGTAAATATGGTATCCTCCCAGTTCGGAATGGATGAAATAGCAACGGGATGGTATGTGGGCTGTGCACTTCTGGGCTCAATCGGAGGCGTTATGGTGGCCGGCTGGCTGAGCGACCGGTTCGGAAGAAAAATAATTCTTTTACTCTCAGCTGTTTTATTCTTCACTTCCGCTTTCGGTTGTATGGTATCGGCGGATGAAGTTCAGCTAGTAATATACAGGATTATTGGCGGTGTGGGCATCGGAGTTGCCTCAATTGTATCACCTCTTTATATTGCTGAGGTGTCTGTTCCTGCATACAGGGGCAGACTGGTATCAATGTACCAGCTGGCAATAACGGTAGGTTTCCTTGGTGCTTATCTGGCAAACTATGGATTACAGCAATATTCTGAAACAATTATGGCAAAAGGTCCTGTAACAGGAGTTTTTGGAAAAATATTCGGGACCGAGGTCTGGAGGGCAATGCTGGGGATGGAATCACTGCCTGCCTTTGTATTCCTGGTAATACTGTTCATGATACCCGAAAGTCCGCGGTGGTTGATTGTAAAAGGTAAGGAGAGCTATGCTTCTTCAATACTTACAAGGATTTTTGGAGAACAAGAGGCTTCCAGCCAGATAAGAAATGTCAAGACCATTATCGAATCAGAAACAGGTACAAACTGGAGAATGCTTCTCCAGCCAGGGTTCCGGATGGCACTTTTTATAGGAGTCGCACTCGCTATTTTAGGTCAGTTCATGGGAGTAAATGCAGTTCTTTATTATGGCCCTTCAATCTTCATGGAGAGCGGACTCTCAAGCGGTGACTCGTTATTTTATCAGTCGCTTGTAGGTGCTGTTAACATGCTCACTACAATCCTTGCACTAATAATAATCGACAGGGTAGGCCGTAAAAAATTAGTATACTGGGGTGTCTCAGGAATGATTGTAAGCCTTATCCTTATTGGATTGTATTTTTCAAATGGTGACTCCCTCGGGATCCCCTCAGTATACCTGCTTGTTTTCTTTTTGTTCTATATCTTCGCATGCGCCATTTCGATATGCGCTGTGATCTTTGTACTGTTATCAGAAATGTACCCTGTTAAAGTACGGGGGGCAGCGATGTCAGTTGCCGGTCTGTCACTCTGGATCGGAACTTACCTTATAGGACAGCTTACTCCTCTCATGCTTTCAGCTCTTTCTCCTGCAGGAACATTCCTGCTTTTTGCAGTGATGTGTGTTCCATATATATTAATTGTATGGAAGCTGCTTCCTGAAACAACCGGGAAATCGCTTGAGGAGATCGAGGAAATGTGGATGAAGAAGGGTGCAGGGTAAAGGACACAGGGCGCAGGGCAAAAGACAAAAGTGAGGTAAGGAGGTTCCCCTCCTGGGAGAGCTTGCCCCGCTTCGGCGGGAGGCCAGGGGCGGGTTAAACAGAGTAAGATAAAAGATAAAGGATAGTAAAATGGATCACAAGGCTTTAGCAAAACTCTACAGGGATGAACTTCTCAATAATGTAATGCCATTCTGGCTCGAAAAGTCACAGGACAATCAGTATGGAGGATACTTCACCTGTCTTGACAGAACGGGTAAGGTATTTGATACAGACAAGTTTGTCTGGCTCCAGGGAAGGGAAGTGTGGATGTTCTCAATGCTCTATAATAATCTCGAAAAAAATCCCGACTGGCTTAATTGTGCACTCCAGGGAGGCGAATTTCTCAGAAAGCACGGACATGACGGAAATCTGAACTGGTACTTTTCACTTACCAGGGAAGGAAAACCTTTAATTGAACCATATAACATCTTCTCGTATACTTTTGCCTCAATGGCATTCGGCCAACTCAGCAAGGCAACAGGGAATGAAGAGTATGCAGATATTGCGAGAAAAACCTTTGAGATAATACTTTCAAAGGTTGACAATCCAAAGGGAAAGTGGAACAAGACATATCCGGGGACGCGCAGCCTGAAGAATTTTGCCCTGCCTATGATCCTTTGCAACCTGGCTCTCGAGATAGAACATCTCCTTGAGCCGGCATTCCTGAGAAAGACCATAGATACCTGTATTCATGAAGTGATGGATAATTTCTACAGACCTGAGCTGGGGCTTGTTATTGAAAATATCACCGAAGACAACAAGTTATCTGATACATTTGAAGGAAGGCTCCTTAATCCCGGGCATGCAATCGAGGCAATGTGGTTCATTATGGATCTTGGTGTTCGGCTTGAAAATAAAGAGCTCATTGAAAAAGCTGCAAAAATTGCTGTTCAGATGACAGAGTACGGATGGGATCAGGAACATGGAGGAATTCTCTATTTCCTTGATCTTAAAGGACATCCCCCACAACAGCTTGAATGGGATCAGAAACTGTGGTGGGTGCATATTGAGGCTCTGATCTCAATGATAAAGGGGTATCAGCTAACCGGGTCATCAGAATGCCTGAAGTGGTTTGAAGCAATACATAAATACACCTGGGATCGTTTCAAAGATAATGAGCACCCGGAGTGGTGGGGCTATCTGAACAGGAAGGGAGAGGTCCTTCTTCCTCTGAAAGGAGGTAAATGGAAAGGATGTTTCCATGTCCCGAGGGGACTTTTCCAGATCTGGAAAACCCTGGAGAAATGCGAAAATAATACCTCACGACCTTCAATTGAGGATATCTGCTGGTAATTAAATTCATACCATAGCAATG
>CAYLYN010000099.1:0-15032 GCA_964387565.1 uncultured Rikenellaceae bacterium
TTATCTTTACATTATAAAATATTAATCGGAGGCAGCCATGAAAAAGTTAAGTACAGATTTATTAGTTATTTTCCTTTTAGCCTTATCAGCTTTGAAGCCTTTAAATGCTCAGAAGAGTGATGCTGAAAAAGAGAAGGAGAAGCAGATACAGATGGAGATCGAGCAGCAGAAGAAGGCAATGTATGAGAAGCAGAGGGCTCATGAGGAAGCCCTGGAAGCTGTGGAGGAGAGCCGGAGTGAGATTGAGAAGTCGCTTAAGGATCTTAATATTGAAGTAATAACCGAAGATCTGAAAGGCATGGGTGATGGTGATGTTATGAGGGTTATTGGTAGAAGAGGTGACAGGTCATTCAGGGTTGATGAACCATTTGTATGGTCTTCCGGACCTGGCAATTACCAGTCAATTTATTTTGGTGACAATAGTGAACGCACCAGGTGGGATTTTTCAAAAAACGTAAAGGAGAGTTCATTTTCGAATGAGTACAGGTTTGACGTGGAGAAGAACGCAAAATCAGTTGTGATGTCGATAAATGGTGAGTGCAAGGGTGGTGAGATAAGAATTAAGATCACTATGCCAAATGGAAGGACCTATTCTGAAATACTCATTGATGAATCAGGGAGTCTGAACTGGCGTAAATCATTTTCAATATCAGAAACTGAAAATACCGACAAAACCGGTGAGTGGAAATACAAGATTTCAGCTGAAAAAGCTACAGGCTACTTCAAGATATCGCTTCAGACCAATTAGTTAGTTTTCATTCCTTGAACGGGGGTACCGACGGTACCCCTTTCTTTTTTTACCTCGACTGGGCTGATGCAGTACCTCCTTTCACACTTTCAACCCGGACAGTAAACTTGTTACCTCCTTTGACGATCCACCTGACATCTGCCCGGGAATTTCCCGGGATATTATTTATCTCAAGTCTTTGCGGATTCTTTTTTTGTTCGGTTGTACGATTCTGAATCAGATCGTCAACTATCATTCCTGAAATCACAGTTCCTCCATCTATAAAAACATAATCGGGATGATCAATCCGGAACTTAAGATTTGAGGCAGAGTGTGTAGGAATCATTCTCTTGTTTTCTATAGTGGCTGATACCTCTTTAAGTCCTTTTTCGAGATTTTTTACTGTGACATTTGTCACTTCCAGCAGAGGCAGTTCATTTGCATTATAGACGCAGAATGCAGCATTCCTGTGTGCATCTGATTCAAGAAGGAATCCCGGATGCAGTCTTCCAAAATTCTTCCGGAAACCTCCTATTTCGATTTCACCAAACTGGGGATGATTTACCTTCTGCCAGGGGATGAATGATTCATCAAACAGGAGCAGCCTGTCGAATTCATACTGGTCGCTGTATGCTGTATCATAGAACATCAGATATGAAGTCCAGAGCTCATTTGAATATACAAATACACCATTTCCATGCATCCAGTCGAGTTCGCCTCCCCACACGGTGTACATATCTTTCCAGATAGTAACCAGCTTATATCCGGGAATTATCTTTTCACCTGTCAATCCTATCTTGTTAATCACTTCATCGTCCTCCCTGCTGTATGCTTCTGCACCGCCCCCACTGATTGAGGGCCCTTTTAATATCATCCCTCCGGAATTATGAAATGACTGCGAGCCGGCAATATTAGGGTGATTTTTTACGAAGTCACGGACAGCCTGGTTCTCGGGAAATGTGAATGGATATTTGTCAGCGCCACCCTGAACATAATTAGGTTCCCAGTTAAAACCCCAGTCGCGGTTACCATCATAACTTCCGGGTCCATCCTCGTTTATGAGTCCGTCACCATCATTGTCATATCCTTCCATTCCGAGTATCTCATATTCCCCTTTCTCCCCCGGGTTAACCCTGATCATTTTTCGCGGATCTGAAGGATCTGCTTTCATATTACCTCTCGGACTTCTGATCCTCATAAGTGATATTTCATTATCGCCATTCAGATCATCGGTTCCATCCTCATCAATCAGCCCGTCCCGATCGTTATCTCGTGGTGCCAGCCCGGACCTTGGAGGGACGGTTGATGATGTAAAATACTCACGTCCATCAGGGTTTATTGTTGGAGCTATATAAAAGGTCTTTTCTGCAAGAAGTTTCTTTATGAAATCGTTCTCGCTGTACATTTCACACAGGTACCATGCAATGTACATTGCCATTTCCGAGCCCTGTAACTCTATAGAATGTATGTTCCCGTCAATCCAGAATCCCGGCTTAAGAGAAGGATCCTTTGCTTTTTTGTCGCTCACAGTCATCAGATAGATATTCCTTCCCTGGTATGATTTGCCAATTATTTCTGTTGTGACAAGATCAGGGTATGTCTTTGCCAGTTTGGAACACAGATCAGCAATCCCCTGGTTTGTATAGTATTTGTTCCACGAAGCCTGTACCTTCGGGTTGACCGGAGAACCTGCTGCCCTGTAAAAGAGTTTGTCGGCCTGTGACCTTAAAGCTTCCGGAAATATAAGGAGAAGGATTAGTACTGATATTGTGAATATATATCTTTTCATCATCTGATTTCTTTGTGGTTATCTATTTAAGTTCAATTGTTGTTTTAATTATCCCGGTATTCACTGCTCCTGCCGTAAGGGATAATTTACCTTTGCCTGATATCAGCCAAGTGAATTCATCTGATTCTCCACCCTCAAGCCTGTTCATACGCCGGATTTTTTGTCCGCTCAATATCGACTGGCCCTTACCAGGCTCAATTGCTATACGCATAAGCCTGGTCCACTGATTCATTACTCCCACTTCTGCCATAGTTGCAAAGAGTCCTTTATTATGCACTTTTATTGTTATCCTGTAAATGTCGTCACCGGCATCTTCAATCTTTGTGTCAAGGAATTCAAGTTCAGGATGCATCTCTGCTACAGTCTTAATGAAATTATAGTGGCTTTTTACTAGTGAACCCAGTGTATCAGCGGGAGGATTGATCATCACAAAAGGTTTTATTCCGCCTGCCTCAGTTTTCTTTCCCGGAAAATCAGGATGCTTAATTTCAGTCCAGGGAACAAATACATCAGAAATTTTATTCTTCTCAGCATAAGAAAGGAATGCTGCCTCGCTGTTCTTACCTTTTTCTTCAGGATACCACCATCCGGGAGTACTGAAACTGTATCTGCCATAATGATAATATGCCCATTCAAAAAAATTGCCGGGCGACTGTATTTTCGGAGGATTACCTATGGCGCCAGTTATTTCGTGGTATTTTTCCGATACCAGCTTGTTAATTACCTCATCTTTCCTGGTAATTGATGTTATCCTGCGGTCTCCGGATTCTCTGGAACTGCTCCGGCCCATTCCTGAATTGCGACCTGATCCAGGCTCCCGGAGCATCATCTCCGATTGCCTTTCTGATGCCTTCATCGGTTGTCCCAGGTTATCCTGAGGACCAAATGAAATTGTCATATATATGTTGAAATGATCAAAAAGAAAATCAGCCACAGCCTTTGTCTCAGGTTCCGACATCGCATGGTATCCTGAATTAAGGCCATATTCCTCATAATTGTAAGTAAAATTTCTGTTTGTATTTACCCCTCCTTTGTCATCTTCATTATACTTTCCATCCTGGTCGTTATCAATTCCTTCTGAGAATACCAGGTATGATCCTTTCTCTCCTTTTGAAAGATCAGCAGGAACCATGATTCTTTTATCATCAGCGCTTTCCAAGTAATTACCGGAAGGATCATAAACGCGAATAAGTGTAATATAACCATCGCCATTCAGGTCTTCGTAAGGATCTTCATCACTCTCAAAATCTCTGTCATTGTCTGTTTGCCTGGCGTTGGTCACTCTTTCGAACTTAAGAGCTGCAAAATACTGCTCTGAGGCATCCGGTGAAATATCAGGAAAAACGTAAAATGTTATGCTCTCAAGAAGTTTTCTGATATCAGGATCCTGAGAATCTTTAAGAATACTTTCTGCAAAGCCGATGGAGATTTCCCTTCCTGCAATATAATTACCTTCTGTACCTCCAACAATGGCAATACCCGGTTTCATATCCTTTTCACCGGTTCCTATTGTAAGTACTAATATTTCCTTGTTTCCTGCGGTTTTTACAAGATTACTGACCGAGCATAATGTTGGATATTCTCTTGCAAGAGCCTCAGCTCTCTTCACATGAACTGCATGGTTTGTGTACTGGATTTGTGCCTCCAGGTCAAATGTGCAGAATACAGCAAGAAGAGGAAGGATGATTCTTATTGAAGATATTTTCATTTTGTTTTGATTGGTTATTTTTTTGTGTTATTAAAGTTAACCGGGAAGGAAGAAATTCATTTGGAACCAGGTTTTTCAATTATAGAACCCGGTGACCTGAACTGGCAGTTATTATAAAAGGGATCCCAGTTTTTGTTCTGGTAAAACTCCAGAGTCTTCTGATTGAAATAACCCAGAACATGCCTTGGTGATATTGTATACAGGGGTTCATCATTATCGCTGACTATCGGATCATTTATAGTCATGACATCTTCAACACAAATATCATATTTGTTGGAAATTGCTGTGTAGATATCATATATAGTCTTCGGAATCGCAATGATTATGGTATATGTTCCATAATCCTTTCTCTGAAAAAGGAAATAGGTTACTTCTATAGGTTCATTCGGATTTACCCTGTCGGATGAGTGTGAAAGCTGACTCTCAAATACAAATCCTTCATTCATAATGTTTTCTACGATGTTGAATTCTTTAGTATTATGAAGGAAGAAATAGCACTCTTTGAAATCCTGTAAAATTGAAGCAAGTTGCTCACCTTTATTCTTCATCTGCCGGATGGAGGATTTACTTAAATTATTCCAAAAATAGCTTATATTATTTTATTTGCAACACTAAACCTTATGTTATCTTATATGTTAAATTTGTAGCTTTATTACACAGGTTTCCTGATGATCAAGAATCTTATATATGTGTTCCTGTTTTTTTTAATATTTTCCTGCGGCAGGAGGCAGCCGGAAAACAACACCCCTGTAATTACGGTCAGCATAGCACCATACAAATATTTTATTGATAAGATAGCAGGCAATGATTTCATTGTTAATGTAATGGTTCCTCCGGGATCTGATCCCCACAGTTATGAACCACTGCCCGGACAGATTTCAGAACTGAGGAAGTCGTTGGCATATGTAAGTAACGGTTTCCTGGGTTTCGAAATGACATGGCTCGACAGATTTTATGAGGTGAACAATGTGATGCAGAGCTTATCGCTGGGAGAGTATATTGAACCGCTGGGAGAGGAGCATCATCACGAAGGCGGTCATAGCGAAAGTGCTGATCCGCATTACTGGGTTTCTCCTGTCTGTGCAAAGATAATGGCAGCACGAATAAGGGATTTTCTTGTTGCCCTTAATCCCTCACGGGAAAAGGTTTACGAATCAAATTATGAAATTCTGGATTCAATTATTGGTAATGTTGAAAACAGGGCCGATGAGCTCTTCTCTGATTACAGGAACAGAGCTTTCATGATTTACCATCCGAATCTGGGATACCTTGCCAGAGATTATGGTCTTGAAGAAATCGCTGTTGAATACGAGGGTAAGGAACCTCCTCCTTCAAGGATGAGATATCTTATTGACAGGGCAAGAAAGGAGAATATAAAGGTCATTTTTGTTCAGAAGGAATATGATAAAAAGAATGCAATCTCAATCGCTGATGAAATAGGGGCAGAGGTAAAAGTTATTGATCCTCTGGCAGAAGACTGGGAGAGTTCTGTTCTGGAGATTATCACATCTGTTTATATGAGTTTCAATCTAAGCAGGAAATAGGAGAATAATATGGCACGTCTATTTGATATGAATTCATTGTCAGTGTCTTATGGGGGAGATCCTGTGCTTGAGAATGTAAATTTTTATGTTGAGGAGAATGATTTTATTGGGGTTATCGGACCTAACGGAGGAGGAAAGACAACCCTGTTAAAAGTAATTCTCGGTCTTCTGGAGCCTGTAAGTGGTAAACTGACTTTTAACAATAAGCTTCTTAATTCTCGCAGCATAGGTTATCTGCCGCAGATTTCAACAGGTGACCTTAATTACCCTGTGACTGTAATGGATGTGATACTCTCAGGTCTTATGATAAGAAAAAGCGTTTTGTCAGCGATGTCATCAGGTGACAAAAAAAAGGCATATTCAGTAATTGATGAGCTTGGAATCAGGGACCTGGCCAAAACTTCGCTTAATGAACTGTCAGGAGGTCAGCTGCAGCGGGTACTTCTCGGACGGGCACTGATAGGAGATCCGCGACTCTTATTGCTCGATGAGCCGGGTAACTTTGTCGATTCATCATTCGAAAATGATTTTTATGAGAAGCTGAAGGAACTGAATTCAAGGATGGCAATACTGATGGTATCGCATGATGTCGGGACTATCTCACAGCATATTAAATCGTTTGCATGTGTTAACCGCAGCCTTCATTATCATCCTTCGCATGAGATAACAAATGATGATCTTCTTGCATATGGCTGTCCTATACAGCTAATTACCCATGGAGTAGTTCCTCATACAGTTCTCAAAATTCATCAGTAGTGGAACAGAGTATTTTTCAATATGATTTTATAATCAAAGGGCTTCTGGGGGCTTTGTTTGCCAGTATAACAGCTGGTTTTGCAGGCACCTATATAGTGTCGAGAAGAATGGTTTTTTTAAGCGGAGGTATAACTCATGCTTCATTCGGAGGAATTGGAATCGGATATTTTGTTGGAATGAATCCGGTACTGGGGGCTGCCATTTTCGGAATATTCTCAGCACTTGGTGTTGAATATCTTTCAGGCAGGCAAAAAATACGTGAGGATTCAGCTATAGGTATTCTTTGGGCTTTCGGAATGGCAACAGGTATAATATTCATTTATCTTACACCAGGATACAGCCCTAATCTTATGAGCTATCTCTTCGGGAGTATTCTAACAGTTTCACTCACTGACATAATAGCACTGGGAGTTATGTCGGTAGTTCTGATCCTTTATTTCATAATATTCCACAGGACCATACTTTATATTTCGTTTGATGAATCATATGCGAGGACTTACTCCTCATATGTTGATATATTCAAATATATAACCACATCACTAATAGCGTTAACAATAGTACTGAATATAAGAATGGCAGGAGTGGTATTGGTACTTTCTCTGCTGACAATCCCCCCAAATATTGCAATGATCTTTACGCGGGTATATCTCAGGATTGTGTTCTGGTCAGTTATTTCCGGATTCGTGGGCACAGCAACAGGATATGCTATTTCTTATTTTGCCGGATTACCGGTAGGTGCAACAATTATTTTTACCCTTGTTATTATCTGGGTAATAGTTAAGGGATTCAGTCTTATTTCGTTAAGGATAAAAGAGATTAATAAAAGAAGGGTCACTTAACCCTGAAAAATATTTTAATTGCAAGTAATAATTTATTTATAACAGATATGGATTACGATCTTATTATTATCGGAAGCGGACCAGGAGGCTATGTTGCGGCTATAAGAGCATCACAGCTGAAGATGAAGGTTGCTGTTGTTGAACGGGCTGAACTGGGGGGAATATGTCTTAACTGGGGATGCATACCTACAAAATCTTTACTTAAGAGTGCTCAGGTGTTTGATTATCTTACACATGCAGCTGATTATGGTATAGCCGTTTCAGGAGAAGTCAAACCAGACTTTGCTGCTATGATAGCCAGAAGCAGAGGCGTTGCTGAAGGGATGAGCAAAGGAATTCAGTTCCTGCTCAGGAAGAATAATATTGTTCATTTAAGCGGCTATGGTAGAATTACCTCATCAGGATCAGTTGAGGTTGAGGAACCCGGAGGGATCAAAAAGAGTTATTCTGCCAGTAATATAATCCTGGCTACCGGTGCCAGGTCGAAGGAACTTCCAAACCTTAAGCAGGATGGAAAGAGAATTATTGGATATCGCGAAGCCATGACTCTAAAGCACCAGCCTCAATCGATGGTTGTTGTAGGCTCAGGAGCCATCGGGAGTGAATTTGCAGCTTTTTATCAGTCTATAGGCACCAGCGTGACCCTTGTGGAATTTCTTCCACGAATAGTCCCTAATGAAGATGAAGAGATATCAAAACAGCTTGAGAGATCATTTAAAAAGATGAAAATGAGGATTATGACTGATTCCACTGTGGAATCAGCAGAGATCTCAGGTGAAAAATGCAAAGTAGTTATAAAAACCCCAAAGGGACAGGAGCTTATTGAGACTGATATTGTCTTCTCTGCGGTGGGAGTAACTCCAAATATTGAAGATATAGGACTTCAGAAGCTGAACATTAAGATTGATAAAGGGAAGGTGCTGGTAGATGAATTCTACAGGACAAATGTAAAGGGAGTATATGCAATAGGTGATATAGTGCATGGTCCGGCACTTGCCCATGTGGCTTCTGCCGAAGGGATTATTTGTGTGGAAAAGATAGCCGGACTGGATGTGGAGCCTCTTGACTATGGTAATATTCCAGGCTGTACTTACACCAATCCGGAAATAGCCTCCGTAGGAATGACTGAAGCTGCTGCCAGGGAAGCAGGTTACCAGGTAAAAATAGGTAAATTCCCCTTTACTGCATCAGGAAAAGCAAGCGCTGCCGGATCAAAAGATGGATTCGTCAAACTAATTTTTGATTCCGAATATGGTGAATTGCTTGGAGCACATATGATCGGAGCCAATGTTACTGAGATGATATCGGAAATTGTTGTTGCAAGGAAACTTGAAACAACTGCACATGAGATCATTAAGTCAGTGCATCCTCACCCCACAATGTCAGAGGCGATAATGGAGGCGGCTGCTGCAGCTTATGACGAAGTGATACATCTTTAGAGGTGAAACGCAACCTTTTTTTTGTCAGATTCATCAATCTTTTAGAGAAAAATGGTATTTGAGATAATTATTTTATAATTTTATCTGTTCAAAGACGATTGTACTTGTCAGAGATCAGGGAAATAATAAAAGGTTGTCTTGAAGGAAGCAGAAGGGACCAGGAACTTCTCTACAGACGTCATGCACCAAAACTTTATGGTGTATGTCTGCAGTATTCTGGAAATGATGATGAAGCAAAGGACATCCTGCAGGAGGGATTTATTAAGATTTTCGAAAACCTGCAGAATTATAAATTTGAAGGTTCTTTCGAAGGATGGATGAGGAGAATAACCGTCAATACGGCGCTTGAGAAGTACAGAAGCCGTAATAACCTGTATAAGGTTGAGGATATTGATCATATCACTGAAACGGATTCGGAACCTGATACAGAGGATTACAGTGGTCTGGAAGCTGCTGATCTCCTGGAGATCATCAGGGAACTGCCGCCAAAATACAGGATGGTTTTTAACCTTTATGCAATAGAGGGTTATTCTCATAAGGAGATAAGCAAAATGGTAAATATCTCGGAGGGTACATCAAAATCGAATCTTTCGAGAGCACGACTGATTTTACAAAGAAGAGTTGGATCATATACAGGAATTAAGAAGAAGATAGTGAATGGCTGATACAAGGGCAAATATTGATCTGGTCTTCAGAAACGGATTAAAGGATTATGAAGCTCTTCCTCCTCCGGAGGTATGGGAGAATATCCATCCATCCGTCCATAATAGGCGGAGAAGTATTTATAATCCATTATTTAAAGCTGCAGCAGCCGTTGGAGTAGTTGTTACGCTTGGTATTGCAACATATCAATGGGGAGAACAGATCTCAAATGATCAGGTAAATGAAATACTGGCTGCAAATCAGGAATCATTTTCTCCTGAATCATATTATGTAAATATTCCTGTATCAAGGCCGGTTGTAAACATTAAGCAAAATAGCGGTTCTGACAGAATCGTTGATAAGGCGGAGAAAATTGATCTTACTGATTTAGTTATACCTGAAGGACTTTCAGAAAAAAGCAATGCAGTAGTCAGCCTGAATCTGAACAGAGAGAGTCAATCATTGCCTGGCATCCAGGATCCATTGTCGGTTAAGCAGGCCAGAGTTACCTCACCAGAGCTTGAGAAAGTGACTTATCAGCTTTTACAGGAGAATATTGAAACTCCGGAGATCCAGAGGTGGTCAGTTTCTGCAATTGCTTCACCTACATATTATTCACAGTTTTCTTCATCAGGTAATGAGCTTGCACAACAGGTTATGGAATCGGATCAGACAAGAGTATCATATACCGGTGGTGTTGGCCTGTCTTATAAGATAACCAGCAGGTTTAGTATACAATCAGGTCTCTACTATTCATCCCTCGGACAGGAAGTAGGAGGTGTTAATGCATATAGCGGCTTCAGTAAGTACGATAATTCCAAGAGTGGTCATAATTTTGAGATACTGACAGCTAATGGAACCGTATTTTCAAGTAATTCAGATGTATTCCTTAATTCATCCAATCTGCCTGCCCGAGTCCAGTCTTACTATACCAATGATGTATTCGACCCTGTTAAAGCTAATCTCAGTTATGTAAGCAGTACCATCTTTCAGGATCTCAGTTTCCTCGAACTTCCTTTGATATTGAGATATAAGATTATAGACAGAAAGATCGATCTTAATGTAATTGGAGGTATGTCATATAACTTCCTGGTGAACAATTCTGTATATGCAGTAATGGATGGTGGAAAATATCCGGTTGGAACAACTGAAGGCTTAAATACAGTTTCTCTCAGCAGTTCCCTTGGTATGGGTATGGAATATAAACTGTCAGAAAGTCTCTCACTTAACCTTGAACCTACTTTCAGATATTACCTGAATCCTTTCAATTCTTCAAATTCCGGAGGTTTCCATCCCTACTCTCTCGGTATATTCTCGGGAGTGTCATATAAATTTTAAAAGGGCATAAGCTTCCTTCCCGGTTACTGTTTTTAAACTCCGCGTTCAAACGCTTCAACAGATGACATTTGCATCTTTACGTTAATTTGCACCTGTCATTTCTGGTTCAGGAATAGTATAATTGTTACCTTTGCAAATTGTTAAAAAAGCCATATTAGTATTATGAGTTTGAAAAAAAGAACAATTCTTACAATAGCTGCAACAACAGCAGTAACCACATTGATACTGTTATTTGTCTTCGGATTCAGCAATATTAGTAAAAGTGATGATTTACAGGTGGCTGATTCATTATACTTCATTCAATCTTTTAAGCTGCCTGATGAGCTTATTTTCGCAGGCGAAAGGATGCCTCTCGAAAACTTTGATACCAGGGAAAGCCTTGAAAGAGAATTACTTGTCAGCGCATACCGGCACTCTTCAACAATACTTATAATAAAAAGAGCAAACAGGTATCTGCCTATGATTGAGAAGATACTTAAAGAGAATGACATACCTGATGATTTCAAATACCTGGTTGCAGCCGAAAGCGAATACAGCAATATGGTATCTCCTGTCGGAGCAACAGGATTCTGGCAGATTATGCCTGAAACCGGCAGGGAGCAGGGCATGGAGATAAATACAGTGGTGGATGAAAGGTACCATGTTGAAAAATCGACTCAATTTGCATGTGACTTTTTCAGAAAGTCATATCAGAAGTACGGTAACTGGACACTTGCTGCTGCATCATACAATGGAGGAAGAAGAAGAATGGATGAGCAGTGTGAGATTCAGAAACAGAATAATTACTATGATCTTCTTCTTGCTGAGGAGACTGCGAGGTATATTTTCAGGGCAGTGGCCTATAAGCTGGTAATTTCTGATCCAGCTGCATACGGATTTGATATTGGTAAGGAAGACCTCTATCCGGAACTTAATTATTATGAAGTAGCAGTGGATACTGCTGTGGCAGATTTTTCTGACTTTGCAAAACACTTTGGAACGAATTATAAAATATTGAAATTCCTGAATCCTTGGCTCAGGAAGCCTTATCTTACACCAAAAGCCAGAAAGACATATATGATAAAGATACCATCTGAAGGGATGCGTACAATTGAGAGGATTGAGTCTGAAAACTGAATTTTAACCGGATTTGATAAATGAGCGAGGAGATCAGGGTTTTGGGAGCCAGGGTGCATAACCTTCAGAATATCGACGTAACAATACCCCGGAATAAGCTTGTGGTCATAACCGGTTTAAGCGGTAGTGGAAAGTCATCACTTGCATTCGATACAATCTATGCTGAAGGTCAGCGTCGTTACCTTGAAACTCTTTCTGCATATGCCCGGCAGTTCCTCGGAGGCATGGAAAGGCCTGATGTAGACAAAATTACGGGATTAAGTCCTGTAATATCGATAGAGCAGAAGACTACAAATAAGAATCCCCGCTCAACTGTAGGAACAATAACTGAAATATATGATTTTCTGAGGCTGCTTTATGCCAGGGCAGGTGAGGCTTATTCGTGGGCATCAGGTGAGAAGATGGTCAGGTATACTGACGAACAGATACTTGAGCTTGTGAAAAGCAGGTATAACGGAGCAAAAGTATATATTCTTGCGCCGGTGATAAAGGGCCGGAAAGGTCATTATAAAGAGTTGTTTGAACAGCTCAGAAGAAAGGGATTCCTGCATGTCAGGATCAACAATGAGATTAAGGAGCTGGTACCCGGCATGAAGCTGGACAGGTACAAGACTCATTATATTGAACTGGTTATTGATAAGTTCAGGGTAGGTGAGACCACCGATAAAAGATTGCGCGATTCGATAATCATGTCACTTGACCAGGGCGAAGGTGTTATGATGGTTCTGGAATCTGAAGCAAAAGAACCGAGATTTTTCAGCCGCCACCTGATGTGCCCTGTAACCGGTATCTCCTACAATGAACCTGCACCTCATACTTTTTCATTCAATTCACCACAGGGTGCCTGTCCTCATTGCAACGGACTGGGAGAAGTTTCAAGCATCGATGTTGAAAAGATGATCCCCGACAGGGAACTCAGCATCAGGAAGGGTGGAATTGAACCTCTCGGTAAGTACAGGAATATATGGATTTTCTGGCAGATTGAGGCTATTGCTGAAAAAAACGGATTCACGATAGATACACCTATTAAAGAGATACCGGATGAGGCTCTGAATAAAGTATTGTACGGCTCTGATGAGGTACTGAAACTCTCAAATACACCGCTTGGAATGACTTCAAACTATTTCCTGACGTTTGAGGGAGTTGTCAATTTTATCGGAAATCTTGAAACCATTAACGGAGCCAAATCTTCTTCAAAGTTAAGAGACCAGTATGTTCAGTATAATGTATGCCCCGAGTGTAACGGGACAAGGCTGAAGAAAGAGTCGTTGTATTTCCGCATAGCTGAAAGAAACATAGGGGAACTGGCATCAATGGATATCAGAGATTTATCAGACTTCCTTGAGGGTGTTGAGAACGAAATGACGGGTAAACAAAGAATAATTGCTTCAGAGATTCTGAAGGAGATCAGATCTCGTCTAGGTTTTCTTCTTGAAGTAGGACTTGAATATCTCTCTCTTAACAGGGGAGCCAGGACCCTGTCAGGAGGAGAAAGCCAGAGAATAAGACTTGCAACACAGATAGGTTCAAGACTTGTCAATGTCTTATATATACTCGATGAACCAAGTATAGGGTTGCACCAGAGAGATAACCGTAGGCTCATCGGAGCCCTGAAACAATTACGCGATGCAGGTAATTCTGTTATCGTGGTTGAGCACGATAAAGAGATGATCTGCTCAGCCGATCATATTATAGACATGGGACCGGGAGCCGGTATTCATGGCGGTCTTGTTGTAGCTGACGGAAGTCCTGATGAAATATTGAAGATAGATACTATTACTTCAAAATACCTGAGTAAAAGCAAGAAATTTAATCTTCCGGAAAGAAGGAGAGAAGGAAGCGGGAATTTTCTTACACTTACGGGCGCAAAGGGCCATAACCTTAACAATGTGGAGCTTACAGTGCCTCTGGGTACATTTACCTGTATTACAGGGGTTTCAGGGAGTGGAAAATCTTCGCTTGTGAACCAGACGCTTCATCCTGCCCTGGCAAAAAAATATCATAATTCCGGGAAGTCACCTCTCCCTTATAAGGAACTTAAAGGTCTGGAACATCTCGATAAAGTGATAGAGGTAAGCCAGGCACCTATTGGAAAAACTCCCCGCTCAAACCCGGCAACCTATACGGGTGTCTTTACTGATATCAGGAAGTTGTTTGAGCAGACTACCGAGGCAAAGATCAGGGGCTTCAGTGCCGGACGTTTCTCATTCAATGTAAAGGGAGGCAGGTGTGAAGGATGTGAGGGAGCAGGAATGAAAACAATTGAAATGAATTTTCTTCCTGATGTTTATGTCCATTGTACCGAATGCAACGGGAAACGTTATAACCGTGAGACTCTTGAAGTAAAATACAAAGGAAAATCAATCAGCGATGTACTTGACATGACTGTAAATAATGCAGTTGAGTTCTTTGCAAATGTACCTTCCATATACCACAAAATAAAAACATTACAGGATGTCGGGCTGGGTTATATCAGGCTGGGTCAGCAGTCAACCACACTTTCAGGAGGGGAAGCCCAGAGGGTAAAACTAGCAACTGAACTGGCCAGAAAGGATACTGGAAAAACTCTTTATATCCTTGATGAACCAACGACAGGTTTACATTTTGAAGATGTCAGGGTATTACTTGAGGTTCTTAATAAACTGGTCGACAGAGGTAATACTGTAATCGTAATTGAACATAATCTTGATGTTGTAAAGATGGCGGATTATGTTGTGGACCTGGGCAGGGAAGGAGGGAAAGCAGGAGGGAATATTCTTTTTTCCGGCACACCTGAAATGCTTGTAAAATGCAGGGACAGCTATACCGGAAAATACCTGAAGCCGGAACTTCAGCCATGAGAATTTAATTATATTTGAGATATTTTAATTTCAAAACAAGACGATAATGGAGAAACCTGCCGACCTGATCAAGGATGCATTTGAGATGAAGACATGGAACGAGATTCATACAACTGACTCATGGAGAGTTTTCAAGATAATATCAGAGCTTGTTGAAGGATTTGAGAAACTCTCGAGAATAGGTCCGTGTGTATCTATTTTCGGATCAGCCAGAACCCATTACAACGATAAATACTATAAACTTGCTGAAGATATTGCTTATAAGCTGACTCAAAATGGTTATGGAGTTATTAC
>CAYLYN010000100.1:0-14891 GCA_964387565.1 uncultured Rikenellaceae bacterium
TCTTTGTTCTGACCCATCCCTTCACCAGTATTTCCGATCCTGTTTTTGGTGAAGCCAACAGCTCTTTAATCTTAATTCTTTTCATTATGCTGTATTTTCATTAAAAATTGCAGCGCAAAAATAATAAATTGTTGGGCGCCAAGTTCTATAATTGGTTTGAAATTTGTTAAAATGTGAATACCTTTGGATAGATAAACGAAAACTCTTGGATGCTATGGAAGAAAAAAAGAAACTAATAGTAGTACCCTGGGATTTTACTCATGTAGCAGAAAACGCACTGGCACATGCTGTGAAGATTAGCCGCATGGTTGGGAATGACATTAGCCTGCTGCATATAGTAGATACCGGCATCAAGGCTGCAGAAGAGGCTGAAAAAAAGAAAAAGCTTCAGAAAACAGTTGAAGAAAATAGTGCAAAATATAATGCAGTAATTACCTGGCATATCTCCAAGGGAAGTATTTTCAGTGCAATTGCAGAATTTGCAAACGATAAGGAAGCAAGTCTGGTTGTAATGGGAACTCACGGTATGAAAGGGATGCAGAAACTTACCGGAAGCTGGGCCCTTAAAGTTATTGTTAAATCAAAGGTTCCCTTCATTGTTGTTCAGGATCCGCCTGTTGACCAGGAGAAATATCATAATATTGTCTTCCCGATCGATTTCAGGGCCGAGAATAAGGAAAAACTGAAGATGGCCATCTTCATGGGAAAATATTTCGATTCAAAAATTCATCTCCTTGTGGCCACCACAACTGATAAGATCCTTGCAAAAAAGACAAAGATCAATCTGAATTTCGGAGTTAAATACCTGATTCAAAATAATATAGAGTATGAGATACATGAAGTTGCAAAAGGCGACTTCGCACAACAGACTCTCGATTTTGCTCTGAAAATAAATGCCGACCTTATTGTAATTGTGACAACCAAAAACATCACATTTGCCGATTATGTTGTAGGCGCTTCAGAGCAATTTATGATAGCCAACAGCTCTAAAATTCCTGTATGCTGCGTCAATCCCATGACATCCTTTGCCAATGTAGGACAGTTCATGGGTGGCTGGGGGGCATAAATAGAGTAAAACAATAATTAATTATGTCTATCATTGTTGAGGGTGTTTCAAAGCTTTACGGAAAGCAGAAAGCACTCGATAATGTTTCGTTTGATGTAAGAACAGGCGAGATAGTCGGATTTCTTGGCCCGAATGGTGCCGGAAAATCGACTATGATGAAAATAATAACAGGTTTCATTCCTCCCTCATCAGGCAGGGTTCTGGTTAATGGCATCGAAGTGGGAACTTCTGATAAAGAGGTCAGACGTCAGATAGGTTACCTTCCTGAAAACAATCCTCTTTACCCTGAAATGTACGTCAGGGAATATCTTGGATTTGTAGCTTCTGTCTACAAGTCAGATATTTCAAAGAAAAAACAGATTGACCGGATAATTGACCTTACCGGTCTTGCCCCTGAGCAGAACAAGCAGATAGGATCACTCTCAAAGGGTTACAGACAAAGAGTAGGACTAGCCCAGGCATTAATACACAATCCGGCAGTCCTTATACTCGACGAGGCAACAACCGGTTTGGATCCTAACCAGATAGTTGAGATAAGGAACCTGATAAAAGAGGCAGGAAAAGAAAAAACAGTTCTTCTTTCAACGCATATTATGCAGGAAGTTGAAGCTATCTGTGAAAGAGTTATCATTATCGATCACGGTATCATAATGGCCAATGAGGAAAAGAGCAGGATATATTCACTTTTGCATAAATCAAGCCAGGTTATAACAATCGAATTTGATAAGCCTGTTGATCATTCAAAATTTTCAGAAATTGAACATATAATCAATGCCACACTGATTAAGAACAATACCTGGCAGCTGGAGGCAGAAGCAGTTGAGGATATACGTCCCGCTGTCTTCTCCTTTGCAGTAAAAAATAACCTTACAGTTTTATCTCTGCAGAAACAGCAGAGCAATCTGGAAGAGGTTTTCCGTCATCTTACAAGCTGATTACAATTTTGTTATTTGGATTTTTTTTTGTTTTTTTGCACAATAGAATTGTGGACAGATTTGAGCTGATTGCAACCACAGGAAAAAAATGCTAAACCGCGTGCCTTCCTTTATTTTCAATCAACCAAAGATCCCGATTATTGTTGTACAATAAACTAAAACTTATATTATGGCATATTTATTTACTTCAGAATCAGTATCAGAAGGGCACCCTGACAAGGTCGCCGACCAGGTATCCGACTCACTTCTTGATGAATTCCTCCGCTGGGATCCGGAATCTAAAGTTGCATGTGAAACATTTGTAACTACAGGTCTTGTTGTTTGTGGCGGCGAAGTGCACACCCAGGGATGGGTTGATGTACAGGAAACAGCAAGAAAAGTTATCAGAGACATCGGATATACTAAGGCAGAATATCGATTCGATTGCGATTCATGCGGGGTAATATCAACTATTCATGAACAGTCAAGTGATATCAATCAGGGAGTGGTAAGAGAAAAACCCGAAGAACAGGGCGCCGGGGATCAGGGTATGATGTTTGGTTATGCATGCCGTGAAATGGATAATTATATGCCCCTTACTATTGAGCTGGCTCACAGATTATTGCAGGAACTTGCAGCAGTAAGGCGTGAAGGAAAGCAGATGAAATATCTGAGACCTGACAGCAAATCACAGGTGACAGTTGAATATGATGATGATAATAATCCTGTCCGTATCGACACAATTGTTATAAGTACTCAGCATGATGAATTTGTATTACCGAAAAATAAATCTCACCAGGCAGAGCTGGCTGCTGAAAAGGCAATGCAGAATAAGATCAGGGAAGATCTTGAAAAAATACTTATCCCAAGGGTTAAAAGGTCCCTTCCTGCAAGAGTTCAGAAACTTTTTAAATCTGAATACCGGCTGCTTGTCAATCCAACAGGAAAATTTGTCATCGGAGGACCTCATGGAGATACAGGTCTTACAGGACGAAAGATTATCGTTGACACATACGGAGGTCATGGTGCTCATGGAGGCGGTGCTTTCTCCGGAAAAGACTCATCAAAGGTTGACAGGTCGGCAGCATATGCATCAAGGCATATAGCAAAAAACCTGGTAGCGGCAGGAGTCTGTGACCAGGCGCTTGTACAGGTAGCATATGCAATCGGTGTTGCTCAACCTGTCGGACTCTATGTAAATACATACGGTACTGCCAGGGTAAAAGACAAGAAAGGAAATATCCTGCACGATGGAGAGATAGCCCAGACAATAAACAAGCTGTTTGACATGAGGCCTTATTCGATTGTACAGCGTTTCGGACTGAAGAACCCCGTTTTCCTGCCAACAGCTTCATATGGCCATTTCGGAAGGAACAGCTACACCGAAAATGTTGAGGTATATTATGAGGTTCCCGGAAGCAAACCAAAAAGAGTCGCCGGAAACGGAAAGCAGGTTTACAATAAGAAAGTTGAGTTTTTTGCCTGGGAAAAGCTCGACTATGTAGATAAAATAAAAAAGGCGTTTAAATTATAAACAGGCTTAGGGCAGACGACGCACCCTTCGGCAAGCTCAGGGTGAGGCACAACGGCGCAATGGATTTTAGTTCTCTGCTGGCGCGGATTTAGCGAAGCGCAATCCGTGCCAAATAGTTTAAGGCACCAATTCCATCCCGATTGCTATCTGGACGACGCACGGCAAAAGGCAAACGACTCAGAGCAAACAGCCTTTTCTTCCCTGCGTCATGAGTCATGAACCCTGAACCATTTTAATTAAATTCTCAAATCAAATGTCAATACTCGATAAACTGGAAAAGCAAAAGATCCTCCTCTCCGACGGAGCATGGGGTACTTTTCTTCAGGCAACAGGTCTGAAGCCGGGGGAATGTCTTGAGCTCTGGAATGTAACACGCAGAGAGGATGTTCTTAAGATAGCCCGTGCGTATGTTGAAGCCGGATCAGATTTAATTGAGACGAATAGCTTCGGAGGCAGTAAATTAAAATTATCAAATTACGGACTGGCCGACAGGGCATATGAACTGAATAAAGCTGCTGCAAGTATCTCAAGGGAAGCTGCAGGGAATAGTATACATGTGGCAGGATCCATTGGCCCTACCGGCAAGATTATCATGATGGGCGATGTTACAGAGGAGGAGATATATGAAGCCTTTAAGGAACAAGCTGCAGCACTCGAAGAGGGAGGGGCTGATATTATAATTATTGAGACTATGAGTGCCGTTGATGAGGCATCACTTGCAGTAAAAGCGGCCAGGGAAAATACCGGGTGTGTTGTTATTGCTACTATGACCTTTGAGGGTGATCCGGTTAATGGTTATTACACAATGATGGGAGTATCACCTGCTGAGATGGTGACTTCACTCAAAAATGCAGGCACCCATATAATAGGATCCAACTGCGGTAACGGTATCGAAAATATGATAGATATCGTAGAAGAGATACGGAAAACAGATCCTAAAATTCCTGTTATGATACAGGCTAATGCCGGAGTTCCGGAATATATTGATGGAAAAACTGTTTTCAGGGAATCTCCGGAGATGATGGCTTCATATGTTCCGGTACTTATCGAGGCCGGGGTCAACATAATTGGCGGATGCTGCGGTACAACACCTGAGCATATCAGGGCAATAAGAAATAAGATTATAAAATAAGCTAGTCTAATCGGACCTGCTTTGTAGCCCAGACTTGCCCCCGACATCCTCCTCCCGATAGCTATCGGGACGTCGGATGTCTGCCCCCTGAAGGGGGCTCAATTCCTGCACAAAATATAATCCCCTTTAGGGGGTGGACTACGCCGGCAGGCGGAGTCCGGGGGCTGGTGGAAACAGGGACAGGAAAAACTTTAAAAAGTCGCCTTAACAATCCTTGCGATATTATCGGAACGTCCAAGTGTATAATAGTGTATACCGGGTACTCCCAGTTTCAATAACTCTTTCGACTGCATTGTTGCCCACTCGATACCCGCCTCACGGGCTTCCTCATCAGTTTTGCATTTTGAAACAGCTGAAAAGAGATCGTTCGGAAGATCAATATGAAAGGTCTGCGGCAGCAGTTTAATATCATGCAGTGCTGATATAGGTTTAATTCCCGGAATGATGGGAACTGTGATGCCTGCTTTTCTGCACTCATCCCTGAATCTGCAGAATTTGTTATTGTCGAAGAACATCTGGGTAACAATGTAACTTGCTCCCGCATCTACCTTCTTTTTCAGGTTAGCCATATCAACCTGCCTGTTTGGTGCTTCAAAATGCTTTTCAGGATATCCTGCAACACCGATACAAAAATTGCCTGGTTCGGCATTTATAAGGTTCTCCTCAAGATACTTACCCCTGTTCATATCCATAATCTGGTTGATGAGGTCGAGAGTATGCGAGTGGCCATTCTTCTCAGGGATAAAAGACCGGGACCCCTTCTGGGGATCTCCCCTCAGGGCGAGCACATCATCTATTCCAAGGAATTTCATCTCAATAAGTACGTTTTCCGTCTCCTCTTTTGTGAAACCTCCGCAAAGAATATGCGGTACAACTGTTATATTGTACTTGTATTTCACAGCAGCAGCAAGGGCAATAGTACCCGGACGAAGCCTGACAACCTTCTTTTCAATAAGTCCGTCGGGGCGCTCCTTGAAAATTGTTTCATTCCTGTGTGAAGTAAAATTGATATATGCAGGCTCATATTCTATCAGTCTGTCAATAGCTTTATAGGTCCTCTCAATGCTGTGTCCCTTCAGTGGAGGCAGCAATTCAAAGGTAAAAAGCGGTTTTTTCGAGTCGTTAATTTTTTAAATTACAGTCATGTCATTCAGTATCAAAGATTCGGAGCCAGCCATTTTTTTTCTTCTCCGGGTGCAAAGTTCTTTCTTTTTGCGTAATCTGCAAGCTGGTCACTTCCTAATTTCCCGATATTGAAATATGATGAACCGGGATGTGCAAAGAAATAGCCACTCACAGCCGCTGCCGGTACCATTGCATAGTTCTCGGTAAGTTCCGCCCCTATATTTTTTTCTGCCTCAAGAAGGTCGAATATCACTCTCTTTTCTGTATGATCGGGACAGGCAGGATAGCCAGGGGCAGGTCGTATTCCCTTATATTTCAGCTTCAGTATCTCTTCAATATTAAGCTTCTCATTTCTGTCATATCCCCAGTACTCAGTTCTTATCTTCATATGCAGCCATTCGGCAGCAGCCTCAGCAAGCCTGTCACTGAGTATCCTGATCATGATTGAAGCATAATCATCATCTGCATAAGGCTTTACAGCTTCATCATTGATGGATGCTGTAACAACAAATGCTCCGATATAATCAGTTAAGCCATAGGTTTCAGGGACAATAAAGTCTGATAGTGAAAGATTTGGCACACCCTGTTCCTTCTTTTCCTGGTTTCTCAGGAATGAAAATCTCGATATCTGCTTATTTTTATCGAAGGCAGAAAAGACTTTAACATCATCTCCGTCTGCCACGGCAGGATATATTCCAAAAACTGCTTTTACCTCAACAAGTTTTTTGTCAATAACCTCCTTCAAATATTTTTGCCCGTCGTCAAAAAGTTTCCTTGCCTCGGGACCTTTTACAGGATCTTCAAAAATAGCAGGGTACTTTCCCGATATCTTCCAGACAAAAAAGAAGAAGGTCCAGTCGATATAATTTGTAAGATCAACCAGATCAATATTATGCAAAACATGGTGGCCTGGTTTTACAGGAACAGGAATGGCAATGCTGCTCCAGTCAGTTTTATACCTGTTATTCCTGGCCTCATCAAGAGAAATAAGATTTCTTTCAGTCTGTCTCGAACTGTGTGCCGTCCTCATTTTATTGTATTTCTCCTTTATGGACCCGGCATAACTTGAATCATCATCATTTAATAATGAAGTTAAAACACCTGCAGCCTTCGAAGCGTCCTTGACATGAATAACAGCATTGGAGTAAGCAGGTGCGACCTTAACCGCAGCATGGATCTCGGAAGTTGTTGCTCCACCTATAAGCAAAGGCAGCTTCATCTTTCTTCTTTCCATTTCAGAAGCAACATGCACCATCTCCTCCAGTGAAGGAGTAATAAGTCCGCTCAGTCCAATAAAATCGACATTCTCTTTAATTGCTGTATCAAGTATCTTTTCAGCAGGGACCATCACACCCAGGTCAATTATCTCATAACTGTTGCAGGCCAGGACAACACCGACAATGTTTTTCCCTATGTCATGCACATCCCCCTTTACTGTGGCAAGAAGCATTTTCCCTGCAGTTTTCTTCTCCTCACCTGCACTTTCCTGCTCGATATATGGAGCCAGTCTGGCAACAGCCTTCTTCATCACCCTTGCACTCTTTACAACCTGGGGAAGGAACATCTTACCTGAACCAAACAGATCTCCAACTTCATTCATGCCTCCCATAAGAGGTCCCTCTATGAGCTCAATAGATCTGTTGAAAAGATGACGGGCTTCCTCCACGTCAGATTCAATAAACTCATCAAGACCCCTGATCAGTGAATGCTTAATACGGTCAATAACCGGAAGGGCTCTCCATGCATCTTCCTTTTCTTCCTTTTTACCTTCTTTCTTAATTCCTTCGGCAAATCTGACAAGACGTTCCGTGGAATCCTTCCTTCGGTTAAGTATCACATCTTCACACAGCTCAAGTAACTGAGGTTCTATCTCACTATATACCTGAAGCATACCGGGATTGACAATCCCCATGTCAAGACCAGCCTTAATAGCATGGTAAAGGAATATCGAGTGCATTGCCTCTCTGACAACATCGGTACCACGGAATGAGAATGAGAGATTACTGATACCCCCGCTCACCCTGGCAAAGGGCAGATTTTCCTTTATCCATCCGGTCGTCCTGATATAATCAACTGCATAGTTATTATGCTCTTCAATACCTGTAGCCACTGCAAGAACATTAGGATCGATAATTATGTCCTCAGGAGGAAATTCCAGTCTGTCGACAAGAAGCCTGTATGACCTTTCAGCTACTCTGATCCTTTTTTCATATGTATCTGCCTGCCCGGTCTCATCAAAAAGCATTACAACAGCTGCAGCACCATATTTTCTTATCTTTCGTGCGTGCGAAAGAAATACTTCTTCACCCTCCTTGAGGCTTATGGAATTGACAACCGATTTTCCCTGAATACACCTGAGAGCAGCTTCAATAGTATCCCACCGCGATGAGTCTATCATCAATGGAAGCTTTGCAATATCAGGTTCCGACATTACCAGGTTTACAAACTTAACCATGGCTTTTTCAGAATCAAGCATAGCCTCGTCCATACATATGTCAATCACCTGTGCCCCTCCTTCAACCTGGTTACGGGCTATTGCAAGTGCCTCATTATATTTCTCCTCTTTGATCAGCCTTGCAAATTTAATTGATCCTGAAACGTTTGTCCGTTCTCCGATATTAACGAAGTTTGTCTCAGGAGTTATTGTAAGTGCTTCAAGACCACTCAGCCTTGTATATCTTTTTATTTGAGGCTTCTGCCTTGGAGCATATTTACGGGAAAGCTCTGCAATTTTCCTGATATGAAGCGGAGTGGTACCGCAACATCCACCAATAATATTTACCCAACCTTCCTTCATGAAATCATCCACAACTGATGCCATATATTCAGCCGACTGGTCATATTCACCAAACTGGTTCGGAAGACCTGCATTAGGGTGGGCTGATACATTGAACTCCGTTTTTGCAGAAAGCTCCTCGATAAAAGGTCTCAGCTGCTCTGCTCCCAGTGCACAGTTCAGACCGATACTCAGCAGTGGAAAATGCGAAACTGAGATCAGAAATGCTTCCAGAGTCTGACCTGTAAGTGTTCTCCCGCTGGCATCGGTAATTGTACCTGATACCATTACCGGAAGACGCAGCCCCTTCTCTTCTAACACCGTATCAATTGCAAAAAGTGCTGCCTTGCAGTTAAGAACGTCAAATATTGTCTCCACAAGAAGGATATCAACACCTCCATCGATAAGCCCTCGAGTCTGTTCTGCATATGCCTCAGCCAGCTGATCGAAAGTTACTGCTCTCGCACCCGGATCATTTACATCAGATGACATGGATGCTGTTCTGTTTGTAGGACCAAGTGTACCTGCGATGAAATGATTTGCACCACCTCCTGATTCTTCAAATTGTGTGACTGCTTCAACAGCAAGCTCAGCCGATTTAAGGTTCATCTCATACACAAGATCCTCCATTCCGTAGTCGGCCATAGATATTTTGTTGGAATTGAAGGTATTGGTTGTAATGATATCAGCACCGGCTGCAAGATATTCTTTGTGAATCTCCCTTATCAGATCAGGTTTTGTTATGGACAGAAGGTCATTGTTCCCTTTCTGCAGCATCGGATGATCCTTGAACCGTGCCCCCCTGTAATCAGATTCCTGAAGCTTATGTTTCTGAATCATTGTACCCATTGCCCCGTCGAGGATGAGTATCCTTTGTTTGATAATATCTTCAATCTTCTGCTTCACTTTTGTGTATAACTTATTAATTAATAATACTTTCCCCTCCTTTTGAAGGAGGGGTGGACCGCTCTTTCAAAAGAGCGGGACGGGGTGGTTGATTAGCATTAAACTTTCAAACCATGAATCCTGAATCATTTAAAAATTTGTTTCTTTTTCCAGCTTTCTGCAATTTTTCATATTAACCTGGAAGATTCTTATCAGCTTTAATCAAAATTCTTTTCTGTTACCGATACTTCTTTTAAACATAGTTATAAAGTTAAAAAACTATCAAATCAACCACCCCGGCCCGACACCTGGGTCGGGCCACCCCTCCTTCAAAAGGAGGGGAAACTTTTTTACACAACCCTTTTCATACAACTGTCTTAAGTTAACTGCCAAGCCCTAATGGGGGGCATCTACTGCTATTAATTATGCTACAGTTTCCTCCCGGTATTCACAATAAAAACATCCATGCCACTGAGGTGTTCCCTGATAGCATACAGTTGCTTCAGATTCAAGATACCAATGACATACTTGTAAAAATTACTGCTAAAGTATTCCGAGACTTCCTCAAATCCAAATAATTCCCTGTGCTTTTCATCGCTGTACCTTAAATAGACCTCGAGTTTATGATCACGGGTATAATTTGAGACTGTTGCCTGCTGGAACTTCTTGTATTCGTAACGGTAACCATAGGAGTTGGCAGATATATCAGATAAAACTGCACTCCCTGTAGCATGTCCTCCAGCACCCTTTCCACTAAAGAATTGTTTATCAGCAAAAGCTGCCTCGGTTATTACGCCGTTATACTCATTATCCACATTGAAGAGATATTTATCTGCTGAGATAAACCGGGGAAGAACAAAACTTGTGATAGTATTTTCATTTGTCTTCCCTACATATGGAACGAGCTTGATCTTATACCCCTTTTCCCTGGCATACTGAATATCGAACTTCGAAATCGTGCTGATACCATAATGAAACACTTCATCCGGATCGAGGAAGAGGCCATAGGCATGACCGGTAATAATGCAGAGTTTATATTTTGCATCCAGTCCTTCAACATCAAGTGTCGGATCCGATTCAGCAAATCCTTTATCCTGTGCCTCACGCAGAACGTCAGAATAGAGAAGGCCCTCATTATGCATCTTTGTAAGAATGTAGTTAGTTGTTCCGTTCAGAATACCTCGCAATGAATGTAAAAGTTCATTGTCATAATATTCCTCAAGATTCCTTATTATTGGAATACTTGCCCCGGCAGAAGCTTCATAGAGCATTGACACCTTATACCTGGTCTGCATATCAACAAGCTCCTTGAAATGCCTGGCAATCATCATTTTGTTGGCAGAAACAACATTTTTGCCCTTTCTCATTGCCGTAGTTACAATATTGAATGCCTCATCAGCATCATCTATAAGCTCGACCACAAGATTGATTGAAGGATCATTCAGGATGTCATCCTTGTCGAATGTAAAATGATCCATTGATAATCTTCGCTTTTTTGTACGGTCCTTGACACAGATCCTTACAATATCTGCTTTAAATCCCTTGCTGCTGTTCAGCACATCGTGCAGGCCCTGCCCGACACATCCGTATCCGAACAGACCTATCCTGACATTTTCCCTTGTCATAATATACTACTCAATTAGAGAACCTTTCTGAATGCCTGTTCAAAATCGTATATGATATCATCGATATGTTCTATACCCACTGAAACCCTGAATGACGCAGGCTCCACACCTGCAGCTAACTGTTCCTCAGCTGACAGTTGAGAATGGGTAGTGGCAGAAGGCTGGATTATAAGAGTCTTGGCATCACCGACATTTGCAAGGTGACTTACCAGTTCAAAATGTTCTACAAGTTTAACTGCTTTTTGTTTTTCTGCCTTAAGAACAAAACTAAGAACACCTCCTGCTCCCTTTGGAAGGTATTTTTTTGCCAGGGCGTTATTGGGATCACCTTCAAGACCAGGATAACTGACTTTCTCAACTGCAGGATGTCCCTTAAGCCATTTCGCCAGGGCGAGAGTATTCTGAACAATCCTGTCCATCCTGAGCGAAAGGGTTTCAAGTCCCTGGATCAGAAGAAATGAGTTGAAAGGACTTATAGCAGGACCAATGTCCCTGAGACCCTCTACTCTTGCCTTTATAATAAAAGCAATATTACCCATGGCGGATGTCTGGTTGAAGATATCGCCAAAGACCTTACCATGATAGCCTTCAGCTGGCTCTGTGAAAACAGGGAAATTGCCGTTATTCCAGTTAAAAGTACCTGCATCGGTGATTACACCTCCTATGCTTGTACCATGACCTCCAATCCATTTTGTAGCCGATTCCACAACTATATCAGCACCGAGCTCAATAGGCCGGCATAAATATCCACAGGCTCCAAAGGTATTATCTACAATCAGAGGTAACCCATGCTTATGAGCAAGCTTTGCAAATCCTTCAAAATCGGGAATATTAAATCCCGGATTACCGATAGTTTCAACATATAATGCCTTTGTGTTTTTGTCTATCAGCTTTTCAAATGAATCGGGATTGAGGTCTTTTGAGAATCTTGCATCAATTCCAAATCCTGCAAAAGTCACCTTGAACTGATTATGAGTGCCTCCGTAGAGATAAGGAGATGTCACGAAATTATCACCTTTTCTCATAATTGTTGTAATGGCAAGGAACTGGGCAGCATGACCAGATGAAACAGCCAGGGAAGCTACCCCTCCCTCCAGTGCTGCCACTCTCTTCTCAAAAACATCAGTTGTCGGGTTCATAATGCGTGTATAGATATTGCCGAACTCGGCAAGATCAAAGAGATCAGCAGCATGCTTTGCATCTCTGAATACATATGATGAAGTCTGGTAAAGCGGAACAGCCCTTGAGAAAGTATCCTTATCCGGACTGTGTCCTGCATGTACCTGTAATGTCTCGAATTGAATTTTTCTTGTTTTCATAGTATATATCTGTTTAATTATTAACTAACCATAATATCCTCAGATAGTTCAATCTGAAGAAGCATTTAAATAAATAAGCCGGTGACAGTAACAGGAATCTTTACCAGCACATGCACATAGGCATGAGAGGCATTATGAAATTGTTGTGGCTCAGATGAATCGAATTCATGGTTTTCCGTGTTAAATTTTTATCATCTCCCGTCTCTTTCCGGGATTAGGTTTTGGCACCGTTCTCCATATTGCTGCGGATTGGTTGCCAGGGTTTCTCAGAGCCTAATCTCTCCGCCCTTCTTAATAAAAACCAAACACCCTTTTTAAGGAAGGAATATTTGATTTAGCGGGTACAAAGATAAAAAGGATTTCTGGAAATGCAAAATCTGCAACCAAACCTTTTGTTTTACCCACCCCCAAACCCCCTAAAGGGGGCTTAGAGATTTGATTAAAACTGTTGTAACAATAAAATTACTCTGATACTAGTATGTCCCGCCCCCAAACCCCCTAAAGGGGGCTTAAAGATTTGATTAAAACTGTTGTAACAATAAAATTACTCTGATACTAGTTTGTCCCGCCCCCAAACCCCCTAAAGGGGGCTTAGAGATTTGATTAATTTCAGAATTTGTGTTTTTACTTTTTCTATATCTGTCCGGACGTCTTCATTAGTAAACCTGATGACTGTTATACCATATCTTTCAAGATCATATGTTCTTCCATCATCCCTTAGTTTTACCTCTTTATCAAGATGAATCCCTCCATCTATCTCAATTACAAGTTTGTATTTATGACAATAAAAATCAGCTATGTAAAGATCTATTGGATGTTGTCTCCTGAACTTCATTTTGAATATTTTCCTGTCATGAAGCAGATCCCAAAGAATTTTTTCCGGCTCTGTCATATTATTCCTCAGATCAACTGCTTTAAGAAATATGTCCTTTTTTGCACCAAAAAACATATTCCTCTCAATAACTCTTTTTTTCATTTTAATTTAAAGTTGCAGCGATACTTAAAGTTAGTAATAATAACAATATTAATTACCCTTTTAAGTCCCCTTTAGGGGATTTAGGGGCCCATGAACTTGCAGCGATACTTAAAGTTAGTAATAATAACAATATTAATTACCCTTTTAAGTCCCCTTTAGGGGATTTAGGGGCAGGAATCAGAAGATGTTACTTAATCAATTATATCTTGCATCTTATTAACAAATTTTTTCAACTACTTTTGTCATATCAATACAATAAATAATGCAGCACAACTTAGCAATATACAACAGCCTTTCCCGCAAAAAGGAATCTTTTAAACCGCTCAATGATCCTTTTGTAGGCCTGTATGTCTGCGGACCAACTGTTTACAGCGATGCACACCTTGGACATGCAAGACCGGCAATAACCTTCGACCTGCTTTTCCGGTATCTTACTCACCTGGGATACAAGGTGAGGTATGTCCGTAATATAACAGATGTCGGACACCTAGAGAATGATGCGGACGAAGGAGAGGACAAAATTGAAAAGAAAGCCAGGCTTGAACATATAGAACCTATGGAGGTAGTTCAGAAATATATGAATACCTATTACAGTAATATGGCTCAGCTTAATACTCTTCATCCTTCAATCGAGCCGCGTGCCTCGGGACATATTATTGAACAGCAGGAGTTTATCAATACACTGATTGAAAAAGGTTATGCATATGAGATTAACGGTTCAGTCTATTTCGATGTTGCCAGGTATAATGAAAAATATAACTACGGAAAGCTTTCAGGAAGGATACTCGATGATCTGAAGAGTAACACAAGAGAGCTCGATGGACAGGATGAAAAGAGAAATCCGTTTGACTTTGCCCTCTGGAAGAAAGCAACTCCCGAACATCTTATGAACTGGCCTTCAAAGTGGAGCACCGGGTATCCCGGGTGGCATCTTGAGTGTTCAACAATGAGTGTAAAATACCTTGGTGAGGTATTTGATATTCACGGAGGCGGAATGGATCTCCTGTTTCCACATCATGAGTGTGAGATAGCTCAGTCAACCGCTGCCCTCGGAAAAGAATCTGTCCGGTACTGGATGCATAATAACATGATCACAATAAACGGACAGAAAATGGCACGTTCGCTTGGTAATTTCATTACACTCGATCAGCTTTTCAGCGGCAGCCATCCTGTCCTTACTCAGGCATACAGCCCGATGACAATAAGATTCTTCATTCTGCAGGCACATTACAGGAGCACTGTTGATTTTTCCAATGAAGCACTCCAGGCAGCTGAAAAAGGGATGCAGAAGCTTCTGAAGGCAACAGCGAATATTCCCAGAATCAAACCTTCTTCATCGTCAACTGTTGATATTGATGCTATCCGTAAGAAATGCTATGAAGCCCTTGACGATGACCTGAATAGTCCAGTTGCTTTATCACATCTCTTTGATGGAGTGAGGATAATAAATTCGCTGATCGAAGGTACTGAGAAGACAGATGAAGCGGGATTGAAATCGCTTGAAGAGCTCTTCAGTACGTTTGTTTTTGAAATACTGGG
>CAYLYN010000101.1:0-14891 GCA_964387565.1 uncultured Rikenellaceae bacterium
AACCTTAACCTTAACCTTAACCTTAACCTTAACCTTAACCTTAACCTTAACCTTACAATTACCTTACCTTTAGCTTTTCGCCTGCATCTTTCACGATAACACGATACCATTCCTCAGGATACCCCGGTTGTGATACTTTGGGCGTATAGTATTTGTAACCTGCCGGAACTTCTCTCTTCTCCTTAACATTGCCATCCATATATTTGGTGAACAGGAATTTATAGAGATCCTTCCATTCTGCTACAGTCTTATTTCCTGATTTTACCGAGTAATCAGTAAGATAGTCTACTGCGTCTGCAGGATTTTTCTTGTACAGATCTGTTGCTGTTTTATCGATACCGGCTGTTTCTGTAACATAACCATCTTCAAGCTCAGATTGTTTTTTCTGTATCTCATCAATCATCACACTGGTTCTTGAATATGCGAAATTTGTTAGCTGGTTAAATACCCAGAATCCTGCATTTTCGCTGAATGTCATCATATCACCGTTGCCAACGGCATATGATTCTGGTACTTTTGTAATTCCGCAATACATCGGTGAATAGACTGTATAATAAGTATCATCAACTCCGAACCAGAAAATCCCTCCGACAGGATCTGGCAGCCATGAACGGCTCTGAGCAACAAAGGAAAAGCCTGTCTGCTGTGTTGAAATAGCTCTCTCATGCAGGTACATGGTACCATCTACAGTCCATTCCATAGGTCTCCATCTTACAGTACTTTTGTAAGGTCCGGCACCAACATCCTTTGTCATATCCATTGGTGTACCCTGATAATAGTTTCTCATCATTCCCATTACATCTTTTACGCCTAGCTTATTGTCAGGTTTGATCCATAGCGGCATCCTGTTTTTCAGATTTTCACCCATTGCATAATCGAGGTATTGTCCCATCTTTGAATTAACCATATTGTATCCTGACCACACCCTTGCTTCACAGAATCTTGCTCCTGAAAAGTCAAGCGGAGCATATACATCGCTAAAGCTGAATTCCTGGTCCTTACCACTGAACCAGCCGTATTTTCTGGCAACATCAATTACATCATAAGCATATACAGTTTCAACCTCAGGATTGTTTATTTTGTCGAGCTGCTTTGATGTTATCGATTTTTTGCCGTCTGCAAGAGGGAAAGTCATAATCCTGGGATGATTTGCATGTCCTGAAATATAACCATCGGGTATCCTGCGGGCAACCCAGACAGCTCCTTTATTCCCCGGACCTTTTCCTATCAGTTCTAATATCCATGCTTCGTTGGCATCAGCAATTGAGAAAGACTCACCTGAGCTTGCATAACCATAGTCTGAAACAAGCTGTGAGAAGGTAGCAATAGCCTCCCTGGCATTTTTTGCCCTCTGGAGTGTCATGTAAATAAGCGATCCATAATCAATTATTCCTGTTGTATCGACAAGTTCAGGTCTTCCTCCATAAGTTGTTTCACCTATTGACAGCTGATGCTCATTCATATTTCCAACTACCGAATAAGTATGTGCTTTCTGAGGAATCTTTCCAAGGAATTTACCGGTATCCCATTCATAAACATCAACCATTGTTCCTTTTGGCCAGTCTTTAGATGGCCAGTAATAAAGCTCCCCGTACAAAACATGTGAATCAGCTGAATATGTTATCATTACGGATCCATCCTTTGAAGCTCCTTTGGTAATCAGAAAGTTTGTGCAGGCATTTGTCAACTGCCGGGGTAACAAACCAGTCATCAGTATTGCCAGAAATAATGCAAGAACTCTTTTCATATACAATTTATTATTAATAGTTACATAAAATACAAAACAGTGATTTCTTAAAAATAGTGTTCAAAGATATCAGCTTTCAGCTAAACTGCAAAAATCATAAAATTCGCTGGCGCCATCCCGATTTCCATCGGGATGTAATTGGTGCCATATCAAATGTACATAATGGCACGGATTATAAATCCGCGCCAGCACAGCCAGTGTTGATTCTTATATTGCCTTCAATAAATCAACTATCCTTTTTATCATGTCAGGATCTGCAACTTTTCTTGTGAATTCATCATATCCTGCTAGTCCGCTCATTATAACTTCCTGTTTCCTGAATGTCATTCCACTTTGAATTGTTTTTCTCCCTGTCAGATGGAACTCAGATGCACCTGTAATTTTTGCAACTGATTCTATATTCATGTCATCAAGGCCTCCTCCGGGCATAATTATTATTCTTTCTGAGGCAATGTCAATAAGTTGTCTTATTAGTTCTGCTCCGTCAGAAGTTTTATTTTTTTGTCCTGATGTCAGCAATCTGTGCGCTCCTGTAACTATTACACTCTCAAGTCCTTTGACAGGATCGGCGCACATATCAAATGCCCTGTGGAAAGTAACTGACATTGGCACTGAGTATTCGACGAGTTTTGCTGTTCTTTCAACATCTATCATTCCATCCCGTGTAAGAATTCCTATTACGACACCATCTACTCCTGATTCTCCGCAAATGTCAATTTCCCTTCGCATTACATCATACTCACTGTCGGAGTACAGGAAATCTCCTCCTCTAGGCCTTATTATTACATGAAGACCTATATCAAGATTATTTCTCGCAGATATTATTGTGCCATATGATGGAGTAGTTCCTCCCTCAATAAGATTATCACATAGCTCTACCCTGTCAGCACCTGCAACCTGAGCATTAAGTGCTGATTCTATACTGTCAACACATATTTCAAGCTTGAAATTCATATTTATCATATTTTGGAGGATATTAATCTATATCAAAGGAGATCATGAAAATAATTGTTATCTGCGCCCCATTGGAGGTAGTTCTATAATTCTTTCTATATTGACCTATCCGAAAAATCTACCTGTTTTTGCCCTGAATCCCTGAAGGGAACAGGTAGATTTTTCTTCCTTCTCCCTTTAGGGCAGGGGCAAAAAAGAAGAAAAATCCGGTTTTGATCAAATTAGTCAAAGTAGAAATAATTTAACATTTTAAAAGTAGTATTTTTTTCCGTATTATTGTGCAGATAAAAACCAACTAAAGATATGAAGCCTACATTATTAGTCCTTGCAGCAGGAATGGGAAGCCGTTATGGCGGTAATAAGCAGCTTGATGAAGTCGGACCTTCAGGCGAGACGATAATTGATTATTCAATATATGATGCCATAAGGGCAGGATTCGGCAAGATCGTTTTTATAATCAGGCGTGATATTGAGGAGCAGATTAAGGAGAGATTTGTCAATAAACTAAAGGGAAAGATAGAGGTCGATTATGTCTTCCAGGAGATTACAAACCTTCCGGAAGGAGTGAAGGTGCATCCTGATAGGTCTAAGCCATGGGGAACAAGTCATGCGATACTGGTTGCAAAAGATAAGATCAGGGAACCTTTTGGAGTGATAAATGCTGATGATTTTTATGGAGCAGATTCCTTCAGGATTTTGTATGATTTTCTTACTAAAGATAATGATCCGAATAACTATTGTATCGTAGGTTACAAGATGAAGAATACCCTTTCAGACCATGGACATGTAAACAGGGGTGTTTGCAGGACCAATGATAAAGGATTTCTTGTAAATATTGTTGAAACACGACAAATTGAAAAGACTGGAGATGGAGCCCAGGCACCAGGAATTGATGGTCATATGGAGAAATTTACAGGAGAAGAGATCGTGTCGATGAACTTATGGGGTTTTAAACCTTCCTGTTTCGGATTCCTGGGGCAGGAATTCAGGAATTTTATTAATGAAAAAGGTATGGACCTTAAATCGGAGCTCGATATTCCTACATCAGTTGATAAATTTGTAAAAAGCGGAGAGATTACAATTAAGATACTGATGAGCAATGAACACTGGTTTGGAGTTACCTACCGGGAAGACAAACCATTTGTTGTTGAGAGTATTGGGAATATGATTAAGAAGGGGCTTTATCCTTCAAAGATTAATTAATTTCTTCTTCTTTTTCAGCCCCCCTGGCCCAAGCTGATTGGCATTAACGTTAAGCTAAGGAAATTGTAAAAAAATTGAAGAAGCAGCTTAAGTTTCCCCTCCTTTTAAAGGAGGGGTGGACACGCTTTAGCGTGGCCGGGGTGGTTGATTAGCTTATCTGAACCATTCTTCTCTTTTTTTGATAACTTTCCTTGTCTCACTTTAAAAAATTCTGGTTCCCGGAATACTAATCTGTTTTTAAATCATAATACGGTGAATCCTAAGCTGTCCATATATTTATCCCTAACATAGTCATCTAAAATTTTTTGTATTCCTAGTGGGAATCTCCGCCAGGTTCAATAAAAAGTTTTTCTGAAGGACAACAGAACTAGACAATATAACTTCCAATACTGTATTGTCTCCTGAATTTTCTTCCGTCCATCTTCCCAGGTATTCATATCTAGCTTAATGTAACTTCAGCCAAATAGGAACTCTTTCTATGAGAAAATTTGAAAGATTAAAGATCTTTTTTTATAGGAGAGGTTATTATTAATTAAAGGTGTCAGGGTGAAGGATAAGAACGAATCAACCACCCCGGCCGGGAAATGGACTTTGTAAATATCAGACAATCAATTGTCCCGGCCACCCCTCCTTCAAAAGGAGGGGAAACTAAAAATATCCGTTCATTATAATACAAGATTGTAAAATCGTTTACCTTATTTTATGGCAGTGAAAAAATTACCAAATGAAATTATGTTCAAAATAACTGGTATTGTCTTTATTATCAGTTACTTTCAATTTAAGCACGTGTTCTGAATTTCGTTTGATTCTTTTTCCGTCGATTCTGTAAATCAGGAGATCATTCTTCTGATCGTATTCAAATAATGCCCAGTTGCCATCAATTTCCGGTTCATACGATTTTATGCCCGAAAGATCATCCGTTATTCTTATCCTTATCTCTGATTTTCCCGAAAGATCACTGTTTGACAAAAGACCATTTGCTTTAATTGCCGGAGCTAATGTATCTATCCCTGCATAAAAGTTGCCGAATGTTCCAGCGTCACCCACAAGATATCCCTCTTCCCATCTACTGGAAAGAGGTAAGCTTTTCTGGTCATCACCCTGCTGAACGATCAACATTTTTGATTCTTTTCCCGGAGGAATAGTCTTCGGTTTTATGGATAAGGTATATGCCCTGTGTACAGGATTGTATTTGTTATGAACCTGATGAAGATCAGAATACATAGATTCATCCCCCGCAATACGGTTATAGGTAAAATTGAGGTTATCATATAGAGCACCTGCCGGTATATTTACCCTGATATCTTCTGCAATAAACCTGTTTTGCTTATTAAATGGCATTAATATAGTATTTGTATCACGACTATATTCATGGACAGTTTTATTGTCTGGCAAATTTCTGATATGAAAAGACAGAGTTGATTCATTATTGTTTATGTCCGTAACAGTAATACTTGCATTATAAGTCTTTTCTTCATTGAAGTCAAATATCCCCCTGTTAACAAGATTGCTGTAAACAGATAACCTGTCATTTGGAAGAAGAAAGGTTCTCTGGACATATATTTTATCTCTCATATATGTCTCATAATCAATATGACTGTTTATGTATTTTGACTCACTGAACGAAAATTCATCCATTGAGTACCTGAAAATGGTCATGCTGTCGATTACCAGTTCAATTGAATATACAGCACATTTATTGTAACTGTTATTTAGCAGATCAAATGCTTTAATCCCGAATCCTGCCTTCCCGTTAATTAATATTTGTTTATCGGCAGGGATATAATAGTTACCATGGCCTCCTGCCACATCAATCCTCTTTATACTGTTTTTGCCATTAATTGAGGTTCCAGCAGCCATAGGATAGATGAACAGTTTCTCAATGATAGGGGTAATATTATCTTCTGTCCCGAAATCAAACAGCAGAGGATTCACAGGTTTTTCATTATCGGAATGTCTTATTTCATAATGAAGATGCGGTCCACCTGAACTGCCTGAATTGCCTGAATATGCAATAAGTTCTCCTTTTCTGACAGGAAATTTTGATTTTTGAGGATAAAGGTTTACTGCAAAGCTCTTTTTTTCATATTGATATTCTTTCACAAATTCTTCGATCTCCCTGGTAAATCTGTCTAAATGTCCATAAACTGTTGAATATCCTGATGGATGCTTTATATAGAGTGCATTTCCAAATCCACCTGGAGAAACACCTATCCTGTAAATATATCCGTCTGAGGCAGCAATTACTTCTTTCCCGATAACACCCTGGGTTTTAATGTCTATTCCCGAATGAAAATGGTCTAAGCGCAGTTCCCCGAAATTTGATGAGAGCAATACGGGTATATTTAAGGGGGAGCTGAATATTGACCTGTCATTTAAATCTTCTGAGACTGTATTAAAAATTAGAATACTAATCAGGAAAATTCGAAAATATAACATTAAGTTTTTTTATTAGTTCAAGACTTGCAAAACTATACTTCCATCGCTATCAGACAAACTATTTGAGGGATTTTTTTTGAAAATTCGGCTAACAATATTAACTTTGTAATAAATATTGAAGCATGTCTGGTCAGGGTTACGAAGAGTTAATAGTATTAAACAGAAAGCTCGATGAATTGTTAACAAGATACAGTAACCTGAAGACTGAGGCAGAGGAACTTAGGAAAGGTAATGAAGCTCTTGGAAGGATGCTTCAGGAGCGTGATGAGAAAATTAGGGAATTAGAAACTAAATACGAGAGAATTAAATTAACAGGAGCATTGTTGGGTGAAGGCGAAAATGCCTCTGAAGCGAAGAAGAAAATTACAGAACTTGTGCGGGAAATTGACAAATGTGTTGCTCTTTTGAACAGATAAGATATAGAAATGGATGATAAACTATCGATCAGGGTTAATGTGGCCGACAGGTATTATCCATTGAAGGTGGAAAGGGAGAATGAGGAGAGGATAAGGAAAGCAGCCAGGATGATCAACGAGAAAGTACTGCAGTATAAACAAAGGTACACTGATAAAGATGTACAGGATTTTTTAGCAATGGCAGCTTTGCAGTATGTGATCAAACTGACTGAGGAAGAGGAAAAACTGGAGAATGATTATCTTCCTGATGCACTTAGAGAACTGATTCAGAAAATAGAAAAGGTTCTTGAGCCGAAAGAGTAACAGCGTTCTTTTACATAGACAAGGATATTGCCCGCATTGTTTCTTCATTCATTTTTGAAACTCAACACTTAAAACTTTGGAGCATACCTTGGTCGAGGAAGAACAGGCCTCATCCCGTCCCGATTACTATCGGGATATCGGGCTTCCGCTCAGGCGGGACAGTGGACGTTCGAGCTTAACCAGGTGCTTCAGCCATGTAGATATGGGGTTTTATAAAAGCTGAAGGAACTTTGCGGGTTTTTTATTATATTATTAATACAGAGAGAAATGGGTTTAATTATAGGAATGATTGGTAACGGGCTGATAATAATACTGTCGCTGTCAGCCCTGGTGATAGGCTTCGGAGCCTCATACCTTTTGTGGCAGGCTGCTCTCAGGAACAAGAGCAGGAAAATAATCAGTGAAGCTGAAGCTGAAGCTGAAGTTTTGAGAAAGGAGAAGATCCTTCAGGCTAAGGAGAAATTTCTTCAGTTGAAGAGTGAACATGAGAAAGTAATCAATGAAAAGAACAACTGGATTTCACAGGTTGAAAACAGGATCAAGCAGAAGGAACATACTCTGTCACAAAAAATAGAGGAGGCTCAGCGCAGGAAGAATGAGGCAGATTCGATAAAAGAAAGCCTTACTGCACAGATGGAGCTCGTTGAAAAAAAGAATGAGGAGTTATCACGATTGCATCATCAGCAGGTTGAGCAGCTTGAATCAATTTCCGGGTTATCAGCTGAGGAAGCGAAGAATCAACTGATTGAATCGCTTAAGGAAGAGGCTAAAACAGGAGCTATGTCATATATTAACGAGATCCTTGATGAAGCCAAGATGACAGCTAACAAGGAAGCCAAGCGAATTGTCGTTCAGACAATCCAGAGAGTAGCTGCCGAACATGCAATTGAAAATGCAGTAACAGTGTTTCACATCGAATCTGATGAGATGAAGGGTAGGATAATAGGACGTGAAGGACGAAACATACGTGCACTGGAGGCCGCAACAGGTGTTGAGATAATAGTTGATGATACACCTGAAGCCATTGTACTTTCAGCTTTTGATCCTGTAAGAAGAGAAGTAGCCAGGCTTGCACTTCATCAGCTTGTTACTGATGGAAGGATTCATCCGGCAAGGATAGAGGAGATGGTCGAAAAAACAAGAAAGCAGGTTGAAGAGGAGATCCTCGAAGTGGGTAAAAGAACTGCAATAGATCTTGGTATTCATGGCCTGCATCCTGAGCTTATCAGGCTTATCGGTAAAATGAAATACCGGTCATCGTACGGACAGAACCTCCTCATGCACTCAAGGGAAGTAGCTAATCTCTGCTCAATAATGGCAGCTGAATTAGGTTTGAATCCAAAGATTGCAAAACGGGCAGGCCTCCTTCATGATATAGGAAAAGTACCCGATGATGAACCGGAGTTGCCACATGCAGTGCTTGGAATGAAAATGGCTGAGAAATATAAAGAAAAGCCGGAGATATGCAATGCAATTGGTTCACACCATGATGAAACTGAAATGACAACCTTAATTGCACCTATTGTACAGGTTTGTGATGCTATTTCAGGCGCCAGGCCGGGTGCAAGGCGCGAGGTTGTTGAATCATATATCAAAAGACTCAAGGAACTTGAGTCACTTGCACTACAGTATCCTGGTGTAATGAAGACCTATGCTATACAGGCGGGCAGGGAGTTGAGAGTTATTGTAGGCGCTGAAAAAGTAAATGATAAGGAGGCTGAAAGCCTTTCATTTGAGATTGCAAGGAAAATACAAAATGAGATGACCTATCCGGGGCAGATAAAAATAACTGTAATCCGTGAAACCCGGGCAGTTAATTATGCTAAATAGAATTAAGATAATTATTTGAGAGGGGCTTAACAGGCCCCTTTTTTATTGTCTTTTGGTCCCCTAGCTTTCAGTCTGAGCCTCTTCTTTGTTCTATAATTGAATCACCAAAGTTTCCCCTCCTTTTGAAGGAGGGGTGGCGACGCGGAGCGGAGCCGGGGTGGTTGATTTCTAATTCCTTTTTAACTTAGTAACTTTGAATAGCAAAAGTCACTTAATCAGAAAAGAGCTTAAATCTTAGAGATCTTCTCTAAGGAACAGTTCTGTTTCAGCTGAAGCAGCATTCCATGATTAGGAAAGAATGGAGGAAGAAAATTCAGGAGACAATACAATATTGGTAGTTACATTACTAACTTCTGTTGTCCTTCAGCAAAACTGATTATTGAACTTTAATGAGATCCACATGGAGAATATCAAAGAATACAGAAAGATGAAGTCAAGGATAGCTAACTGGGGATTTTAGGATACACTGTAATGAGGTTTGAAAACAGACATCTATTTCAGGATCCAGAATACATAAGAAGTGACATAAGAAAGTAATAATAGATGAAATGATTGGACCAGATAATCAAATCAACCACCCCGGCCGCAAATTAACTTTGCAAAAATTTAATTACCATTGTGTTGCGGCCACCCCTCCTTCAAAAGGAGGGGAAACTTAGTATAATCTCCCTTGCAATTATGTGTATCTCGCTGGCGAAGATTTGAAATCCGTGCCTTTGCTCGGTTCTTTTGGAGGAGCAAAAGAACTGACCGAAGGGAGCTAGGCGAAGCCAAAAGAAAATACAATCAATGAATAAATAGTGTTCTTTTATGCGATCAGCTATAGAAGCAAAAAAAACAAGTTCCTTTCTTGTTTAAATCAGGTTTAACCATACATAATTTTTATATATTTGTGTCCTGTTTGAAAATCTGAAAAAAATGCCTTTGATTAAGTTGCTTAATATTGTAGGTGCGCGACCTCAGATCATAAAAGCATCTGCGATAAGCAGGGCAATCAGGGAGAGTTTTTCAGATAAAATAATAGAAATTCTTTTACATACCGGGCAGCATTATGACAAAGAAATGTCCGAAGTCTTTTTTGATGAGCTGGAAATCCATAAACCTGATTACAATCTTGGCGTAGGATCTGCCGGACATGGGAAGCAGACAGCAATGATGATCCAGGGTATTGAGGAGATTCTGATTGCAGAAAAACCTGACTGCGTTTTACTTTATGGTGATACTAATTCTACCCTGGCGGGTGCAGTTGCTTCATCGAAGTTACATATTCCTGTTGTTCATATTGAGGCAGGTCTCCGTTCATTTAATAAAAAAATGCCCGAAGAGCTTAACAGGATCATCAGTGATCATTCATCCACGCTTCTGTTCGCTCCAACTAATGTGGCGTTCAAAAACCTGATGAATGAAGGTTTTAAGCCGGATAACAGCCCTCCTTATACAATTGATAATCCAAAGATCTTCCTGACAGGAGATATAATGTTCGATAACTCATTGTTCTATTCCGGTCTGGCTGAAAAAAAGAAAGCAGAATTTCTTGAACTGGTAGGTGTTCAGAAGGATAATTTTGTGCTGACTACAATTCACAGGGATACAAATACCGACAATTTAAACAGGCTGAAGGATATACTTAGTTCGTTAAAGGAATTATCCAGGGAGACCGGTCTGATTTTTCTGATGCCTTTGCATCCCCGTACCATAATTACTTTGCGATCAAAACTTCCGGATCTTTACGATGAATTATGTGATTACTCAGGTATGAAAATTATTCCTCCTGTTTCTTATCTCGAAATGATTCTTCTTGAAAAGAATTGCAGGATGATCATTACTGACTCAGGTGGAGTTCAGAAGGAATCACATTTCTTCAGAAAGCCGTGTATCGTATTGCGCAAGGAGACTGAATGGGTGGAACTTGTGACCAATGGAACAGCCAGACTTGCAGATGCAGAGCCTCATAAAATCAGGAATGAGTTCTATCACTTCATGGTGCTTAAAGAAGAATTAAATTACCCGGCATTTTATGGTGACGGGAAAACTGCTGAGTTCATTCTTGGTGAGATTGTCAGTTTGTTTGAAAATTGATTACTGCTGTTAGCAGTAAATAGATATATTTTTTGTAAAATTATGCGTTTTTAGCAGTGGTTGATGGAGCGATTGTTGAGGAATAGAAAAGTACTTGTCACCGGGGGAGCAGGATTTATAGGCTCAAATCTTACAGAATCATTGCTTGATGCAGGAAATGAGGTAGTTTGTCTCGATAATTTCTCCACAGGGAAAAGAGAAAATATCAAAGATTTCCTGAAAAATCCTGATTATAAGCTTATAGAAGGTGATATCCGCAATTATGAAGACTGCCTGAAAGCAGTTGACGGTGTTGAATTTGTATTTCATGAAGCAGCATTAGGGTCGGTTCCCCGTTCTATAAAAGATCCGGTTACAACTACTGATGTTAATATCGGAGGATTTGTAAAGATGCTTTTTGCTTCGAAGGAGGCAGGTGTGAAGCGTTTTATATATGCTGCCAGTTCGTCTACCTATGGAGACCACCCGGATCTTCCAAAGATTGAAGATAAGATTGGATTACCTCTTTCTCCCTATGCAATAACCAAGTATGTTAATGAATTATATGCTTCCAATTTTGCCAAAACATATGGTATGGAAGTTATTGGATTACGTTATTTCAATGTATTTGGCAGACGCCAGGATCCGGATGGGGCGTATACAGCTGTGATACCAAAGTTTGTCAAGACATTGATGCAGCATGAAAGGCCTATAATAAATGGTGACGGATCTGTTTCAAGAGATTTCACATACATTGATAATGTCATTCAGATAAATCATCTTGCTGCTCTTGTTAATGATATTAATGCACTTAACAAAGTTTATAATGTTGCACATGGCGAAAGAACCACATTAAATAAACTTTACAGCATTATCAGGGAAAAAGCCTCCGCATATGATTTTGCGATTAAAGATATTGAACCTGAATATGGCCCATTTCGATCCGGGGATATTCCTCATTCTCTTGCATCAATTGAAAGAGCAAAAGGAATGTTAGGTTATTCTCCTACTCATAGTGTTGAACAAGGTCTGGAAGAGGCTGTAAAATGGTACTGGGATAATTTGTAACAATTGTTGTAAATGTGTTAATTTATTTTTATTCAGTCAATTACATATCTGATGTAATGTGACTGACGGGGCGAAAGCATGTCAAAATTGGTCCCCTCCCTGGAGGGGAAAAGCCGAGCTAAGTCGAGGCAAGGGGTGGGTTGGATTTCATAAAGCTTGATAATTATACTAATATATGCAACCATTCTGTAATATAATCAGACACTTAATAACTACATATTTAACAAATATTAACTATTTTTGATTTATATTCTCTAATAATGATACAGTCAATCAAAGACAAGATCTTGGAGGTCTTTAAGAACCACTCACTTCCCAGATGGATGGTTCTGTTCATTGATATGTCTGTTGTATACTTTTCATTCCTGATTGCATATATGTTGAGGTTCAATTTTGAGAACTATATGTTTGAACTATCAACTGTCTTCAGGCAGGCATTAATTGTTCTTGTGATTTATGCAATTTTTATGCTTGTATTTAGATCATACCATGGAATGATCAGACATACAACTATAAATGATACTTACAAGATCATACTTTCTGATTTTTCTGCAGTTATTATATTGATATTGATAACCCTCCTGAGTAGAAAAAATGAATGGCAGCAGTTATTTAATATACCACTTTCGATTCTGATTATCCACAATGGAGCTGTTGTTTTCTTTATGTTCCTTTTTCGGGTTTTTGTCAAGATCTTTTATCAGTTTGCATCGTCATCTTCGCAAGGCAAGAAAAATGTTATCATCTATGGTTCCGGCGATATGGGAATGAATGTCAGGCGTGTTATTGATGGTGATCCTAAAGGACAATACAAAGTTAAATGTTTCATTGACGATGACAAAAAATTACAGGGTAAGAAAGTAAACGGTTATCCCGTCTATTCAAGAAGAATTCTTACGAAGGAATTTATTCTAAGAGAAGATATTAAAGCTTTTATAATTTCAATAAACAAAATTGCTCCACTGAAAAAGAAAGAAGTTATCGAATCTGTGATTGATCTTGGTTGCGAGATACTTGAAACACCATCATTAGATACCTGGCTAAACGGACAATTTGAGGTAAAAAATATTCAAAAAGTTAAATTTGAAGACCTGTTGGGACGAGATCCGATAAAACTTGATCTTCGCAGAATACAGGAAGGCTTGAGAGGCAAGACAATTTTAGTAACTGGTGCTGCAGGTTCAATCGGTTCTGAAATTGTACGACAACTAATGAAATTTGAGTATAAAAGACTCATTCTGGTTGATCAGGCTGAAACTCCTTCTTTTTTTCTTAATAATGAATTACAGGAAAAGTACCCTGGAAGTAATTATAAAATAATAATTGGTGATGTTACGAATGAACTCAAAATGGAGTTTGTTTACAAAAGATATCGTCCTGAAATAGTATTTCATGCTGCAGCTTACAAGCATGTTCCTGTTATGGAAGCAAATCCGCATGAATCATTCCGGATTAATGTGGGAGGAACAAAGGTTGTTTCAGACCTTGCAATTAAATACAACGCTGAAAAGTTTGTAATGGTTTCTTCGGATAAGGCTGTAAATCCGACGAATGTCATGGGTGCTACTAAAAAGGTATGTGAATTACTGATTCATGCTCAGGCAATGAAACCTGATATTAAGACTAAGTTTATCACAACCAGGTTCGGAAATGTTCTCGGCTCAAATGGCTCGGTAATACCTTTATTCAAGAAGCAAATTGAGCTTGGAGGACCAATAACAATAACACATCCGGAGATTTCCAGATATTTTATGACTATACCTGAAGCCTGTCAGCTTGTGCTTGAAGCTGGATTTATGGGAAAAGGCGGTGAAATATTTATTTTCGATATGGGTAAACCAATTAAGATAATGGATATAGCAATTAAACTAATTCAGCTCTCTGGTCTTGTTCCTTATGATGATATTGATATAAAAGTTGTTGGACTCCGGCCTGGAGAAAAGCTTTACGAAGAATTATTCGCAGATTCGGAACAGCAGTTGCATACTCATAACCCTAAGATAAGTATTGCCAAAGTTGCAAATTCGGATTATGATTGTATAATTCCCAAAATAAACAGTACTCTTAAAGATATTTACAAAAAAACCGGAACTGAAGTTATTGAATCGATGATGGATATAGTCCCTGGTTACGTAAGTGACTATTCAGAATTTCATAAAGTTATTTAAACCTCGATAATTCTTATTAATGCCTGCTAACAAAAAAGTATTTGTAAGTGGTTGTTTTGATCTCTTACATTCAGGACATGTAGCTTTTCTTAAAGAAGCATCACAATTTGGAAATTTATATGTCGGATTGGGATCTGACAAAACAATTTATGAACTTAAAGGAAGACACACTATAAATTCTGAGGATGAACGAAAATACATGCTTGAAGCTCTCTCGTGCGTTCATATGGTCAACATTAACAAAGGGAGTGGTATTCTGGATTTTTTGGATGACATGAAATCCCTTAAACCTGATGTATTTGTTGTTAATGAGGACGGACATACTCCTGAAAAAGAGCAGATTTGCAAAGAGATGCATGTAGAATATAAGGTGCTGAAGAGAATTCCATATGCCAGTCTGCCTGTCAGATCAACTACATCACTCAGAAAGGAAACACCAATACCTTACAGAATCGACCTTGCAGGTACATGGATCGATCAGCCATATGTATCGAAGTACCATCCGGGATGGGCAATTACAGCCTCTATAGAGCCAACTATAGAGTTCAATGAGAGATCCGGGATGGCCACATCAACCCGGAAAAAGGCAATTGAGCTATGGAATTATCAACTACCCATGGAGAATCCTGAGAAGCTTGCCAAAATTCTTTTCAGGTACGACAATGACCCGGGAACCAAGGATGTAAGTGGATCTCAGGATTCAAT
>CAYLYN010000102.1:0-14754 GCA_964387565.1 uncultured Rikenellaceae bacterium
TCAACAAAAGTTAAGTATCAATTAAAATGACCCCTTTTAACTATTATTAGAAAATAATCTGAAGTCAGTTTATTCATAAATAAACCTGGTGACTTTTTCAGAAATCCTGAGGTTTGAGCTGACAAGAAACTCCTTAAGCGATATGCGGTCAATACCCTTATTTATTGTATCAGGTGAAGTCACGCTAAGCCCTGCGATTAGTGAAGCAAGCTGCTGAGCATCAAAAATATGCAAACCAAGGGCCAGCCCTGTAATTATTCCTGCAAAAAATGCATCTCCTGCACCGGCAGTACTAGCTGCCTCTGCCCGGAATGCCGGAAAGAAGTTTATGACATTACCTGCCCGGCACCAGCTGCCTTTATCTCCGGCAGTTACAACAAGCATTATCTTTTGATTAACCTTCTGCAGTATCTCTGCTGCACTCATAATAATTTTGCTGATATCACTATTCTTTTCATTGAGGACAGTAAGAGCAGAAATCTCTTCAACATTCACAGCAAGCAGATCAACATTTCTCATCAATCCAGTCTCAACAGCCTCTTTAATCTCCTCCGAAGTAAAAGAGGCTGCGCAGAATGAACCATAATGCTTTCCGATTTCAAGAATTCTTTTTCGTGCTGCAAGAGGAACTTCCGGGGCAGCCACAACAATGCCCTCTGAGCCTAATTCCATGATAACGTCTGATGCTCTTTCTATATAATCAGGATCAACCCTGGAACTGGCTGAATCATCTGTAGTCATGTTTCCGCCGCTGCCATCGGGATAGTAGAAACAAAATGAATATAGAGTTGAAACACCGGGCATTCTTTCAACCAGACCCATCTCAAATTCGGTCTCACTCATCTCTTTAAAGAGAACAGCCCCGGCATCATCATCGCCAATCCTGCCAACTGGCACCACCCTGAACGACGGACCTAAAAGAACTTTTATGTAATGTAAAATGATATGCTGCTTACAATAATCCCTTATATTAAGAAAGTGCCCGCTTCTGCTCTCTTCTCTGCCGATGGTTTTATTATCATTCAGCCTGAAAAAGTTACCTGTACCTATACCACCTGTACCTATAATACCCCGGTAATTAAGTTCATTTATGCTGAAGTTTAATGACCTTCCCATTAAAAAGGATTAATATATCAGTTCCCATTCGGGGTTCTCACTAATCGGATGACGGGCAGTATCAACGGTTGCCGTAAATAATGCATCCGGATGTTCCTGGCATAGCGTTACAGGATATTCCGGAGTCACAGGTCCGAACAGTGCAACCCTCAGGGCAGTCTGTTTCCAGGCTCCGGTATCACTGAAAAGCCTTACTTTTCTTGCTGAAAGACATTCCTTCACACCCAGGGTAACCGACATTGGAGGAACAAACTGGTATGCCATGCCAAAGGTACGCTGCGCCAGTGCAATTATTGTATCGATATTATTCTCCTGTATCCTGATTGTTGAATGACGTACATCGTCAACTGTGAGATGACTGAAAGGATGTCTGCGCGACTGGTTATAAGCTATATGCCCGTCCTGTCCCCATCCTCCATAAGTTATATCCACCGCTTCCTTTTCAATATTTTCCTTTACCATATCCATAGTCTGAGGATTCAGCCAGAACCTGTTCTTTTCTGGTACTGTAAGTTCGGGAAGAATTGGCCCATAGAAATGTCTCTCCATAAATCCCCTGAAACTGTATGGATGTCTTCGGGGTAACTCCTTTCCCTGCCAGTCGAGACACTCATCCATGTGAAAAACTGTAAGTTTCTGTAAAGAAATTCCCTCTCTGTTAATTAAATCAGTAAAAGGCTTGTACCAGCATGACGGTCCGCATGGGATAATTGCCCTTGTTCCTTTGCCTGCAAGATTATTCCTTTTTATTTCATCAGCCAGTTCTACGGCCATAAGCATACCCATCGATTCTGAATCATCTGTAAGTCTGAAATTTGTCCTGATACCCGGATGATTCTGTAACTTATCATATGGAACACTGCACCACTGATACAATTCATTGGTTTTTATAAACCCGTCCATAATATTGTGATATATAGATGATAAAAAAGTCAGATCTTAATATTAGTATCTGAATTAAAGTAAAGATAATTAACTTAAATTATTTACCAGGTTATATTGTCCGTTTGTATATATTTAAATTAAAATTATTTGCATATGAAAAAAAGTCATATAATATTGGCTCTCCTGCTTTGTATAATAATCCAGAATACTTCACAGGCAGGCCCGGGAAACCCTGTAATTGAGGAAAGAGGAAGGATTAGAGTTGCATCTTGCCAGTTCCCGGTATCATCCGATCTTCTGGAAAATTACAGGTTCATAAAAGCTCAGATGATAGAAGCCAGTCTAAAAAATGCCGATGTGGTTCATTTTCCTGAATGTGCCCTCTCGGGATATCCAGGAACGGACATGATGACTCTGGAAGGATTCAACTGGGAACTCCTTTACAGTTTGAGCGATTCTGTTATGGCAACTGCAAAAAAACTTAAGATATGGGTTATAATAGGTTCACTGCACAAGCTGAGTGGCACCAATAAACCTCATAATTCCCTTTACGTGATTAATCCCGATGGATTATTAACTGACAGGTATGATAAACGTTTCTGTACAACAACCGACCTTAAATACTGTTCTCCAGGGGACCATTTTGTGACTTTCACTGTTAATGGTGTAAAATGTGGATTGCTAATATGTTATGATGTGAGGTTTCCTGAGCTCTACCGCGAATACAGGAAGCTTGGATGCGATATCCTGTTTCAGTCCTTCTACAATGCAAGATCCGGCATCGGGAGTATTCATCCTTATATAATGCCCGTATCGGCACAGGCTCATGCTGCTACTAACTATTTTTATATGTCTCTGACAAATTCTTCAGCGGCAGAGAGCTGGCCGTGTCATTTCATCACACCCGACGGACTTATCCAGAATAAGCTTCCTGTAAATATACCAGGTGTACTTATTTCAGATGCTGATATTACTGAGAAGTATTATGATGCAAGCAGAGAATACAGGAACGATGCAATGAATGGAAAACTTAACAGTGGGACAACTGTAAATGACCCGCTTTCTGTTGAAAGGACAAAACTGAAATAGAACAGAAGTAGAATTATCCTGACTTAATCTTTTCCTTGCTGATAATATTCCTGAATTGTGTAACTGATATATACCTTTCGGAAAGTATAAATCTGCTGTAGAGCATATTAAACACGCCAAAAGGTGGCGGAGCCATCTGAACCTCTTCCGGTCTAGTTATCTCACTTAAACCGGCATTAAGCTTTTCAGGTTCTGCTGTGGCTTTATCAATAAACCACGCTACCCAGGGTCACTGTTTTGAATATAATACCTTTAGTCCTCTATTATTAACCCGGGAAGCAGAGCTAATACTAAATGAAGGTATGGGATCCTGCCAAAACTGTTTTACAACGATCTGATTTTTACCCTCGGATTTTTCCTTCCAAACATATAATATAAAATTGGCTTTACTGTAATGATGATTTTAATTATGTTCGCTATTATTGAACTTTATCCGTACTTTTAACATTTTTTAACATATGACCTTTAATTTATTATTATTCTTACGTTTAACAAGCTATATTTTAAGTCTTAGCAATTTTAATTTATGCTTTTGTTCGCTTTTTAAATCTTTTTAGCGAACATTATTATTCCGACTGATGTTTATGTTTCAGAAACTAATACTAATTTAATTTAAATAAAATGAAAAAGCAGATTATTTACACAGGGATCGCATTATTTCTTGGACTTACAGTTCTTACATCTTGCGAAAAAGACAACGAAATGGACTCTCCGAAAGCAGCATCTGAAATGACTATTGCTGAATATGCAGTATCCGATGCAAACTTTTCCACTCTGGTTAAAGCTCTGACCAAAGCCAATCTTGTAAACACTTTGAATTCAGCAGGAGAATTTACAGTATTTGCTCCTACAAACACAGCATTCGATAAGCTTTTTGCAGAGCTTGGAATAATGGGAATAGATGATCTTTCTTCAGAACAGTTGACTCCTATTCTTCTTTATCATGTTATTGGCAAAGAGGTAAAATCATCGATGCTTATGGAAGGGTATGTTTCCACACTCAGCCCGGCGCAGAACAGTTATCTTAATCTTAATGTTAACCTGACTGGTGGTGTAAAACTGAATAAGAATACCTCTGTTACCACAGCTGATGTCGATGTAATGAATGGTGTAATTCATGTAATCGACAATGTCCTTCTTCCTCCTACAGTTGTAGATCATGCACTTGCAAATGAAAACTTCAGCATTCTTGTATCTGCAGTTGTAAAAGCAGGTCTGGTTGAAACACTTTTAGGTGATGGCCCCTTCACTATATTCGCACCAACAAATGAAGCTTTCCAGGCACTCTTTACACAGCTTGGTATATCAGGGATCAACGATCTTACCGCTGAACAGCTTACCCCGATTCTTCTTTACCATGTTGTAAGCGGGAACGTAAGATCAACAAGCCTTATGGCCGGAGATGTTGAGACACTAAACGGGAAAATTAAAATAAGCGTATCACCCAAACCGTCAATAAATACAGATACTAATATCATTGCTACCGATGTTCAGGCAAGTAATGGTGTTATTCATGCAATTGACAAAGTTTTGTTACCGTAGGTTAATTGGTAGTGTGTGAAGTTGAAAAGGGGCAATCTGGCCCCTTTTTATTTATTTACAATTCACACTTATAAAAATATACGCTATCTTTAAAACCACTGATAATAAAATGAGTAAGTTCACTCTCAGCGACCTGGAAAGCCTTACCGGCATTAAGTCTGACACCATCAGGATGTGGGAAAGACGTTACAATATACTCAACCCCAACCGTACTACTACCAACCGGCGATGGTATGACGATGACGATCTGAAAAAGCTGTTGAACATTGCGGTCCTTTACCATAAAGGAATAAAGATATCGAGGATAGCTGCAATGACCGATAGCGAAATAATTGAAAATGCATTATCTGTTTCAGAAGGATCAAAAACTTCCGGAGACATTATCAGTACACTTGTAATCGCCATGAACAGCCATGACGAAAATGCTGTTAATGAAGTAATTATGAGATGTATAATTTCAAGGGGATTAGAAAAGGCATTCTCAGAGGTTTTTTTTCCCTTCCTTCATAAAGTAGGCCTGATGTGGCATACAGGAGCAATAGATATTACTACAGAACATTTTATCACTGCTGTATTCAGGCAGAGACTGATAGCTGCCATTGACTCCCTGCCTAATAAACTGCATGTTCAGAGTAAAAGGGTTTTATTGTTTCTCCCCGAGGGAGAATTTCATGAGCTGGGATTGCTTTTCTATTGCTATGTGATTAAAAAGAGAGGCCATAAAGTACTATATCTCGGACAGTCAAATCCTTATGAATCTGTGTCTTCAGCATGCAAAGCCTGGAGTCCTGATATAATAATTACCGGACTTCAAACAGAACTTAATACCTCTGACCCTGAAGAATATCTGAAAAAACTTTCAGCGCTTCCTGTAAAGCAGATTATTTATGCCGGAGGAGAATTAGCACATCATGCTGAAAGATTAAACCTGCACAATGTGAAGTCTCTCTTAACAGAAGAAGATCTCAATTTTTTAAAATAACTTTATAACCTGAATTTAATTCTATAAACATGTCGCTCACTGAAAAAATAGCCGCTGATCTCATCACAGCCATGAAGGCAAAAGACACCCTTGCTCTTGAAGCAATCAGGGCTGCCAAGACTGCATTTATCCTTGCAAAATCAGAAAAAGGTGCAGATTCTGTACTGACTTCCGAAGAAGAGCTAAAAATTATTCAGAAGCTTGTTAAACAAAGAGTGGAATCGGCAGCCATCTATAAGGACAAGAACAGACCTGACCTTTACGAAAAAGAGGTAGCAGAAGCCGCTGTACTGGAGAAATACCTTCCGGCCAGAATGAGCACCGAAGAACTTACTGTAATACTTAAAGGTATTATTGAAAAAGTCGGTGCAAAATCACCAGCTGACCTCGGTAAGGTTATGGGTATAGCAACAAAGGAACTGGCAGGTAAGGCTGACGGTAAGGAGATTTCGGATATCGTAAGACGACTTCTTATATAAATGCTGTAGAAGCTGTAGAGTGTGTAAAAGTTAATAATCCAGGAAATCAATAAAGCCTTTAAAGCCTCTAAAGCTTTTAAAGCATCTACTGCATTCTAAAAGTATCCCCCAATTGTCCCGGTAAAAAGGGCTTTTGCAAGGTCGATATGATACCATGCCCTGGTATAAAAATAGCATAGCACAGCCAGTGCAAAAACAAAAGCCAGTGTCAGTCCCAGATATCTTCCTGCCATTGATTTTCCTGTTTTCACAACTTTCTTTGACAACGCTTTAATCCACTCCTCCATCTTAAGGAATAGCGGATAAAAAATGACGACGATGATCCCCATTGCAAAAAGAGTGAAGGTCAGGGGTTTCATATGATTCTTATAACTTATCAGATAATTGCTGATAGCATCAGTAATAAGGTTGGCTGTCAGTATTGTAAGCGTGGTTACAACGAACCTGAAAAAATAACGATACATAAAGTGGCATAAATTATTTATAGAGAAGATCCTTTACCAGACTACTATTCCTCAAGCTTGTCGAGGATGTTCTGCGGGAGTGTTTTAGTGGTTTCCGCTCCCAGTTCTTTTAACCTTTGTATCCTTCCGATGATTGTATCTCCTTTTTTCTTCGACTCATAAAGCTTATTCATCGCATTTGAATATTCTGACTTTGCATCATCAAGCTTTCTGCCAACTGTGATAAGATCCTCAATAAATCCGGTGAACTTTTCATAAAGCGCTCCGCTTTGCCTGGCAATCTCAAATACATTCTTCCTTTGCTTATCCTGGTTCCAGATAAAATTAATTGTACGTAGAGTTGCCAGCAATGTGGATGTACCAACCATAACAATATTCTTCTTCAATGCTTTGTCAAATAATGAAGGATCTTCACGCTGAGCCAGGGCCATTGCCGGTTCAATAGGTACAAACATAAGGACATAGTCGGGGGGATTTATGCCATATAATTTCTGGTAATTCTTCTCTCCCAGCTCCCTGATATGGTTAAGCAGATCATTAAGATGCTGTTTAAGTGCAGATGTTTTAACGTTATCGTCATCAGTGTTAAAATAGCGCTCATAAGCCACTAAAGATACCTTTGAATCCACTATCAGCTGTTTCTCATCAGGCAGATTTATAATATAATCAGGACGAAGATTCTTACCTTCATCATCCCTGATCGATTCCTGCTTACGGTAATGAATATCTTTTTCCAGACCGGCTTTTTCAAGTATCATCTCAAGCTGAACCTCACCCCAGTCGCCAAGTAGTTTCTTGTCGCCTTTCAAGGCATTTGTAAGCTTATGAGCATCGTCGCTCACCTGCTGATTAAGTTTAACAATATTCTCCAGTTCTTTCTTAAGCGATATCCTTTCACGTGTCTCATCTTTATATACCTCATCGATCTTACCTTCGAATTCCTTTATCTTTTCTTTCAGCGGATTCAGCAGATTCCCCACATTTTTTTCATTAAGCTCAAGGAACTTTTTGCTTTTTTCCTCAAGAATGTCATTTGACAGGTTTTTAAACTCAAGTGAAAATTTTTTGTGTATCTCTTCAATCTCCTTCTTGCTTTCTGTGAATTTCTCTTCAATATTCCTCAGGTCAGCTGATAATTCTGCAATACGGGAATTCAGGGCTATTATAGTCTTCTCCTTCTCGCTATTCTCCTGTTTCTCCTGTGTGAAGAGGTCTAATGAAACGTACCTGGAGTTTATTTCACCAACAGGAATGCCCCGGTCCTGAAGGGCTTTCTGACGGGTGAACAGCCAGCCGATGACAGCTCCTGAAATCAGTCCGACAGCGAAAAAGAGAATTTCCATATATAATTGATTTAAAACTCCTTAAATGACAATCCGTTTTTGTTCTTCAATATGGAAAGATAGTAAATCTTGTTTAAAGAAATTCATTTTAACACAGAGAACACAAAGGCCTCCGGCGAACACAAAGAACATAAAGAAATGTCTGACTGTCTGATCTTTGTGGATATTGTGATATGTCTAAGTGGCCGCTGTGGTTAAAATAAATGTTAATTATTATCTTTGAATTAATCTTGAATCGAATATGATTAACGATATCATTAAACATATTGAAAATCATAAGGATCAGCCCCTGAAGGATAATCTTGACCAGGTGATTGATAACGCTTCCACCCGGCTTCAGGAGGATGATTATAAAGATCTTTCACGTGAATTTGCCTCATACTATACTTCACAGCTTTCGAAAGAGTTTTTTCCTGCAATCAGGAAGATAGGATTAAACTCAACCAGAGACACTGACAGTCGAAGCAGGGATTCACAGCCCAGAGTTGTCATAATCGGGGATATCCACAGCGATTTCAATTCGCTTAGTTCTGTACTGAGAAAGCTGGCAGCCTCATCTTATGATTATTTCTCAAAAGCAATTATTGTCTTTTGCGGTGATTATTGCGACAGAGGCCGCCGGCCGTTTGAAACCCTGAGGCTCCTTTATGCACTTAAAACATACATGGGCGAAAGATGTATCATGCTTAAAGGGAATCATGAGATCATTAAATACTCATGTTCAATGCTGCGTCCCACTTTTTACCCGGCCGATACAACTGTACTCATGAACCGGGTGTTGACTCCTGAGGTTAACAACCTTTACTTCAACTACCTTTTAAGGCTTCCCTACCTTATATCCCTTAAATATCCAGGGAAGAAATACCTTATATGCCATGGGAGCATTCCAAGGCACGATTATGCCCCCTTCTTTAATGAGGAGAAGCTGACAGAACTATCTCTTCCTGAAGATGATCTGTCACATGAAGGGATAATGCTCAACCAGATGCTCTGGGGTGATCCGGGCGATAACAGTTCTGTATTCAGAGGTTCGGAGATCCGCTTCGAATTCAGCAAAACCGAGTTCCTGGAATTTATGAACAAACATGGTTATGATATCATGATCAGGGGACATCAGCCGGTAGATAAAGGAGTTATGAAATGTTATAATAACCGTTTGATATCACTCTTCTCTTCAGGCGGACATGGTAACCAGGATTCAAGTTACCCTGATGACGTTGGCAGTCCTGCCTTCCTTGTGCTTACCGAAGAGGGTAAGATATTGTTTGAAAAGATATACGGAAAAGCCGGTAAGAAATATTGATGAGGTATGATGGTGCGACGGTATGACGATAAATGAATCAGCCATTCTCCCACTCTCCCCTTCTCCCCTTCTTGTTTTTATTGTTCCTTTTAGTCCTGTCAGTAAAATCCGCTTATCATGTCCGGATAATTTCTTCTGACAATCACGTTTTATCAGTGGTCTCTTACAAGGTTATAAGTAATTCCCCTGGCATTTTTGTCAATCAGCCTGAGTACACGACCTCCTTTTATAATTTCGAACCAGGCTTCAAAGGTATCTGTTTTGCCCTTCCATCGATTTGGAAGAACTATCTCCCAGTCAGTGACGGTTGCTGTTCCTTTATACTCCTGGTTGTAGGTTTGCAGGTTACCTACCATGCCGGTCGCGCCGCTGTGCCTGCTGGTGTACTCGCCCGAAGCTGAAAAAGTAAAATAATCAGCGCTTGAAGCAATCGCCATCCCTGCTGATGCTCCGGTATAAACATTGTAATACTGCATTGCTGATGATCCTGATGATGACCAGGTACCTGTCAGATCCGACAGAGCGACAGCGAATCTGTTATAGCCAAGCATGTCCGTTATGTTTTCCGGCCTGGGGAACTGTGCATCATAGGTCTGTTTATCACTGGCAATTGCAAGAACAGGATTGGCAAGGCCGTTGCCGGTCCCGACATTCAAACCTATATAACAATTGCGACCTGAAGACTTCTCTACTGCCTCAGCCCATATATAATAAGTACTGAAATATGTAATGCCATTCTCCCATTTCCAGGCCTGGATTATATTGAAAGAAGGTAGTACAATGGTATTCCAGAAATAGTCATGTATCTCCTGTACCGGCGGTCTCATCTGTTCTGTTATTGGTGAGGCATAGTAAAGTCTGACATTTATTGTACCCCTGGTTAATAATACATAATCATCAGCAATTGACGCTATCCATCCATCATCGAAAGTTGTTCTGGAAAACTTATACCCTGAACTTGCAGGAACAACAGCTTTTTCTGCAGATACTTTATTTGAAGGTTCAATGACTGCTGGTGCTGAATTGTGATTTGAGGTAACAGGCTGGCTCTTAATCTCCTCCGCTGCTACAGTTGCTGTCTGTGCTGCTTCTGTTTTTTCCGCTAAAAACTCTTGCTGTTCGAGGGCAACCGAATAAAAATCCGTTGCAGTCTTAGTCTCGTACAGGTATACCAGTATGCTTCCGCTTTCTTTTTCGATTGTGAGATAACCCTGCTCTCCCTTCAGCTCATTGATCTTGTATCCGCTGTCTTTAAGTCTCTGCTTCACAGAAGAAACAACGTCACCTTCGTCTGAAACCGGCAAAATAAGCACTTCTGCATTGCCAGTTATGGTACGTCCTATCTCACCTGCTTTAATTTCAAGCAGGGTTTTAGCTGCAGATGCTGAAAGGATTCGTTTATCCTGTTTTGAACCGGCAGGAAGATCGATTCCTGTCATCCCAGATTTTGTAACATTTGTTACATTTTTCTGAGCATTTAGTAAGGTTGGAAAAAGGATAAGGAGAAAGAATAAAAATTTTGATGCCATGATCCGGTTGCTTGAAAATTATGTAACCGGATAAACATTCCAACTGCTGAATTTGTTCGCAGTCAACAGAGGCTTCTTAAAGAGACTTCTTCAACAGCTAAATACCCTGTTTCTATCCCGGGTTCCTGTTGTACTTCCTGTCACTGGTATTATTCCAGTGTTTAATTACTCCCAGACTTGATATCTTTACATTGTTGAAAATAGAAGGATTCAGGTGGGTGGGGCAGTCATTGAAACTCGCAAGCTATAGTCAGTGATCTGATTTCTTAATCAAAAGCCATGGAGAAGTAACTCAAGTCGACAGGATTTGTTAAATTGGTAATGTCATAAATACACAATTATTTTTTGAATCTATGTCAGAAAACTATGCTGTCCCACCGACAATGAAGGCAGTTTACCTCGGGAAACCGGGAGGAAATCTTATTGTCGGAGAAGTTAACACTCCTGTATGCGGAAAAGGAGAAGTACTTGTAAAAATGAAGGCTGCTCCAATAAATTATTCTGACCTTGCAAGAGTGAAAAAGGCAAATGCTCTGAATGACCCCTCTTTTCTTATTCCCGGTATTGAAGGTAGCGGAATTGTTGTATCAGCAGGTAAAGGATTGCTCCCACATTTATGGATGGGCAAAAGAGTATCCTGTTCATCAGAATATCCTGGAAGCGGAACCTGGGCAGAATATATGCTGACAAAGGCAGGAAAGTGCTTTCCGTTGAACAATAAAATAGACTATGAACAGGGTTCAATGTCGCTAGTAAATCCACTGACAGCCCTGGGCTTTTTTGAAATTGCAAATAAGGGGGGGCATAAGGCCATTATAAATAATGCTGGTGCCAGTGCACTGGGAAGGATGGTCGAGTTCATTGGAAACAGAAATAGAATACCGGTAATAAACCTTGTAAGAAGTCAGCAACTTGAAGAGAAACTAAGGAATTCAGGATCAAAATTTGTTCTCAATACCTCATCATGCTCTTTTATTGATGACCTTGGGAAGCTGTCCCATCAACTTGAAGCAACACTCCTTTTTGATTCTGTCTGCAGCCCCCAGCTTGTTAAGATGATCGAAGTACTACCAGCCCGAAGCTCTGTAATCATATATGGAAACCTTTCCGGTGAGGAACATATAATGGTCAATCCGAGGAGCCTTATCGACAAGGAGATAAGGATATCAGGATTTTTCCTCGGAAACTGGACAAAAGAGAACAGCATATTCAGTAATATATTGAATCTGAGGAAAGTAAGGAACATGATGCTGTCAAATATGAAAATCGGCATTCAGGGACGGTTCCCTCTTGAAAGGATACAGGAAGCCATTGATACCTATATGGCAAACATGTCAGCAGGAAAAGTTCTGCTCGTAAATGATTGAGAAATAATATATATAAATTGTACAGATATGAACAAGATCTTTATCCTCTCTTTATTGCTTATTTCATCTATGTTGTCAGGGTGTATTCATGATAACCATAATATCCGGCTTAACAGGAAAGTAGGAATTCAGCCTGACAGCAGTATTCTTGTTCCATCTAACCAGTTACTTCGTCCTGCAGGCTTCCAGGTTAATCTTCCGGGCAGGCCTGTTGACCTGGCACTGACCCCTGATGGAAAGTACCTGCTTGTCAAAAACAAGGCAGATCTTGATATGATAAGGATATCTGACAGAACTGTGATTCAATCTTTGCCTTTTGGAAATGATGGCGCTTCATTTACAGGCATATGTATATCACCTGATGGAAGGAGAGTTTATCTGACTGATGCCAGAAACAGGTTATGTATTGCAGAAATCGACAAAAATAACTTAATGCAATGGAGGAATCCTGTTATCTTGCCTGCTCCGGACATCGGAGGATCACCTGTCCCGGGCGGTTTGACACTAAATGAAAAGGGTGACAGGATATTTGTCACACTAAGCAGGAATAATTCCCTTGCTGTAGTCAATCTTGCCACCGGTTCTGTTAATGAGATAGGCGTCGGAATTGCACCTTACGATGTCATCTATGCTTCACCGGCAAAGGTTTATGTCACTAACTGGGGCGGTCGCAGACCGGGTGCTGAGGAGTCAAAGTACAACACCTCCGGCAGCCAGGTACTTGTTGACAGTATAACAGGAATTGCAAACAACGGAACCGTTTCTGTTATCGATCCGGAACAGAATAAACAGGTTAAGGAAATAGAGGTCGGTCTGCACCCTTCAGGCCTGGCATTAAGTCCTGACAAATCAAGACTTTATGTCGCCTGCTCCAACAGTGATGTTATTTCAGTTATCGACACCGGCACTGATGAAGTTATAGAAAGCATATCTGTACACAGGAAGAAAGGAACATTGTTTGGAAGTTCTCCCAATGACCTTACTGTTTCTCCTGATGGGAGATTTCTGTATGTTGCCAACGGAACAGAGAATGCTGTTTGTGTAATCAGCACAAAAAATCCTGCAAAAATTGAGGGTTATATCCCGACAGGATGGTACCCCGGGTCTGTCATTTTGAATAAATCCGGAGATATGCTTTATGTGGCTAACATAAAAGGAACTGGTTCAAGAAATCAACTCACGAGCCGTAAAGGTTTTAACTCACATGATCATCTTGGAAGCATATCGATTATACCTGTACCGGGAGGTGATAAGCTCAACAAAATGACTGCAATAGTCGATCATAACAACTCATGGGCATCTGAGGAAAAAGACAAAGCTAAAGTGTCAGGAAGGGAGAAAAAAGTTCCTGTTCCGGTTTTTCCTGGCCAGAAATCTCATTTCAAACATGTTGTTTATATTATAAAAGAAAACCGGACCTATGACCAGGTATTTGGAGATATCCCTCAGGGTGACGGCGATACAAGCCTTGTCGAATTCGGATATGAAGTAACACCTAATCATCACAGGCTGGCAGAATCATTCGTACTGCTTGACAATTTCTACTGCAGCGGTGTACTGAGTGCTGATGGACACCAGTGGACAGATGAGGCCTTCGTAACTGATTACCTTGAAAAATCATTTGGGGGCTTCAGCCGGAGCTATCCATATGACGGAGATGATGCCCTGGCTTATGCCAGTTCAGGATTCATATGGGATAATGTCCTTAAGCATGATCTTACATTTCGTGATTATGGTGAGTTCGTCAATGCAGTTATCGAACCTGAAGACGCGACATTCCTTGAGATATACAGGGATTTTATTGAAGGATCAGGCAAAGTAAAAATTGAAGCCAGGGCTAATCTTGAACAGATAGATCCATATATATGCAGAAGTTTTACAGGCTTTCCTAACACTGTACCAGATGTTTACCGGGCCTCTGAATTTATAAAAGAGCTGAAGGAGTTTGAGAAAAACAGGAATTTTCCAAACTTCATTATTATGCTGCTGCCTAATGACCATACTTCAGGTACCCGACCGGGAATGCCCACACCCAGGGCTTCTGTGGCCGATAACGATCTTGCACTTGGGAGGATTGTTGAAGCTATATCAGAAAGCATTTTCTGGAAAGAGACGTGTATCCTTGTCACGGAAGATGACCCGCAGGCTGGTCTCGATCATGTTGACGGACACAGAACCGTAGGTCTGGTGATAAGTCCTTATACAAAAAGAGGAGAGGTTGTTTCAACCTATTATTCCCAGATAAATATGGTGAAAACAATTGAGGATATTCTGGGTATACCTCCGATGAATCAGCTTGATTCCTCAGCTGAACCTATGACCGATTGTTTTACCGGCAAAGGTGATTTTACACCATACAAAGCTGTGCCGAATAATATTCCGCTCGACGAAATAAATCCACCACTTGTTTCTCTCTCGGGAGCTCAGCTATACTGGGCAAAAAAATCGATGGAACAGGATCTTGATGATATTGACCGTATTGACGAAGATACTTTTAACAGGATAATATGGCATGCTGTAAAAGGATATGACAGACCATACCCTGATAGACGGAAGTGAATGGGGAATGATGCTATTTGGTGGATATTGGTGGTCATTAAGTGGTCATTAAGTGGTCATTAGGTGGTCATTAAGTGGTCATTAGGTGGTCATTAA
>CAYLYN010000103.1:0-14427 GCA_964387565.1 uncultured Rikenellaceae bacterium
GTATATTCTTGAAAGTGAAAAAAATACAAAAATATACACCGGATTCAGGGAGGGGGTAACAAAAGAAATGTACGAAGAGGCCATTAAAAAAAGTAATCTGACAGACCTTCTCAATATTGAAAACGCTGAGAAAGACGACGTATTTTTTACTCCGGCCGGCCGGATCCATGCTATAGGAGCAGGAACAGTGCTGGTTGAAATACAACAGACTTCAGACATAACCTACAGAATTTCAGACTGGAACAGGACAGATACAGGTCAGACTAAAAGGGAGCTGCATCTCGATCTGGCCCTTGATGCACTGAACTTCTCAGAGACTTCAGAAAGGAAAAAGATAAAGAGTCAGCCTGAAATGAATTTGCATAAGAACCTGGTCGACTGTGAATATTTTAACACAAATATTTTAAGGTTCAACAAAAAAATAAACAGGGAATATTACTTCAACGATTCATTTGTGATATTTATCTGTCTGGATGGAGAATTTAATATTTGCTGGGATAACTCATCAGAAAAAGTAACAAGGGGTGAGACGGTTCTGCTACCTGCGATGATAAGGGAAATTTCGCTTGAACCTGTCGGTGAATCAAAGTTACTTGAGGTATTCATCAACTCTGTAAGCTCAATTTAATTATTTATAAATAAAACAATCATGAAATTATTTACCGGAATTCTCCTGACTCTTATTTTACTGACTTTCGTTGCCGGTTGTGGCGGAAGCGGAAGTTCCAGGGGCGAAGGAGAGGCTGCAACAGATACAACTTCTGTACCCGACACAGGTTATACAGGGATAAAACAATACTTCACCGGTAATACTCTTATCAAGGAGGTTACTTTTAAAAATGGAGTACGAGAAGGTTTAATGAGATCTTTCTATAACGGGAAGCAGGTTCGCCAGACATTCTGGTATGAGGACGGCCTGAGGGAAGACTCGGCAAAATGGTACTACCTCGAGGGTCAGGTTTTTCGTTCAACACCTTACGACAGAGATACAATTAACGGGATACAGCAGCAGTATTTCAAAAATGGCCGGATAAAAGCCAGGCTTGGATTCGAAAAAGGGATGAGAACATTCTTCTTCGAAGAGTACAGTTCCGACGGAAAACTTATTACTGATTATCCCGATGTGATAATAAACACCAGGGATGATTACAAAGCTAATGGCACCTACAAAATATCTATGGAGCTGTCAGACAAAGCATCGAAGGTCAGGTATTACAGGGGTGATTTCTCAACCGGTGTTTATGATACCTCAAAAGTAGATGCTATTAAAACTGTGAACGGAGCAGGTAATCTTACCCTGAGAAAAACGTCATCACCAACCAAAAACAGTGTGCAGATACTTGCTGAGATACTTACAAAATATGGTAACAACTACCTGCTTGTAAAAAAGATTGATCTGCCTTACAACGATCTCAAATAAGATCAGTTATGATAATCCGTTCGGCCGTTTTTGTTAAAAGCTGCCCGTCGCTAAAGGAATGTCCTTCCAGCTTAATCCCTGAGTTTGCTTTTATCGGCAGGTCAAATGTTGGAAAGTCTTCTCTTATTAATATGCTTGCTGGCAGAAAAGGGCTGGCTAAAATATCAGTACAGCCTGGAAAGACCAGAACAATGAATTACTTCCTCATCAATGAAGACTGGCATATTGTAGACCTTCCGGGATATGGGTATGCAAGAGTCCCGGTTGAGATCAGGAATAAATGGATAAAATCGACTGAAAATTACATAATGAAGAGAGATAACCTGGTATCTCTCTTTGTATTAATTGATATAAGAGTTAAGCCACAGAAATCAGATCTGAATTTCATGGATTTTCTAGGAAAAAACCAGATACCGTTTGCAAGAGTATTTACAAAGATTGATAAAATATCAGGAACAGCAGTATCTAAATCAATTAAGGCATTTGACCTGGAGATGCTCAAAACCTGGGAATCACTGCCCCCGACATTCACTACATCATCAGTGAAGGGAAAAGGAAAAGAAGAGATACTTTCTTTTATTGAAGAATCTATCAACATTTTTTCAAACAACAGGATAAATAAGTATTGATTTTATATTTTTGCTCACAGAGTATCCTTTGATATTAATCATCTAACACATAGGAAAATGTTCGGAAAAGCTCCAATGAAACTTTTTGCCTGCACAGCTTCAAAGCATCTTGCCCGGAATATAGCAGACAAACTGGGTATAGAACTGGGAAAAAGCTCGGTTACAAGGTTCAGCGATGGTGAATTTCAACCCTGCTTCGACGAATCAGTAAGAGGTTGCATGGTGTTTATCGTTCAGTCAACCAATCCTCCTGCCGATAATCTTTTCGAACTGCTTCTTATGATTGATGCCGCAAAAAGAGCATCTGCCTACAAAGTGATAGCAGTTATTCCCTATTATGGTTTTGCAAGGCAGGACAGGAAAGACAGGCCAAGGGTTTCTATCGGTTCAAAATTATCAGCAGATCTTTTAAGTACCGCTGGAGTTGACAGGGTCATTACAATGGACCTTCACGCAGACCAGATACAGGGATTTTTCAATGTCCCTGTTGACCACCTTTTCGGTTCAGCAATTTTCGCCCCGTATATTGAAAATCTCAACCTTGAAAATCTTACCGTTTCTGCACCGGATATGGGAGGATCAAAAAGGGCAAATGCCTACTCGCGACACCTGCAGTCGGAAATGGTACTTTGCTATAAACTGCGTAAGAAACCGAATGTTGTTGAGGAGATGTCAATAATTGGTGAAGTTGAAGGAAGAAATGTAGTAATAATTGATGATATGGTCGATACTGCCGGTACTCTTGTTCTTGCAGCCGAAATGATGAAAGAAAGAGGTGCCACCAGCATAAGGGCTTTCGCAACACATCCTATCCTTTCCGGAAATGCTGTTGACAGAATAAACAATTCACCTATTGTAGAACTTGTCGTATCAGATTCAGTACCGATATCTATAAACAGCTCCAAAATAAAAGTGCTCTCAATTGCCGATATATTCGCCAAAACAATCGAAGCTGTAACTACAAATCAGTCTATCTCGACGAATTTTGTATTCTGATTCAATTGTCATATATTTGCAGGCCAAAATTTTTAATGTCAAACGTGTGATGGGGTCCCGCTGAACGGGATTGAGTAACACATAATTTAAAGACAAATGAAGACAATTGAGATCAAAGGATCACTCAGAACAGAGCTTGGGAAAAAAAGCTCAAAACAGATCAGGAAACAAGAAGGTGTGCCATGTGTAATCTACGCAAAGGAGAATAATATTCATTTTCATGCACCGGAGCTTTCATTCAAAAACCTGATCTATACTCACGAAGCACATCTTGTTGACCTGAACCTTGACAACAAAGTATACAAGGCAGTTCTTCAGGATATCCAGTTCCATCCGGTAAGTGACAGGATAATACATGCCGACTTTGTGCAGATATTTGAAGATAAACCGGTTATAATATCAGTTCCGGTATCAGTTCATGGCGATTCAGTCGGAGTAATAGCCGGTGGTAAATTAAGTATTAAAAAGAGAACTCTTAAAATAAAAGGTCTTCCGAAAGATCTGCCTGAAAACATCCCGGTAGACATAACCGATCTTAAGATACACGATAACGTAAAAGTAGGTGATCTCTTTATGGAAAATATAGAGTTCCTCGATATAAAGAAGACCGTTGTCGTCACAATTGCCACCTCCAGGGTTGCAGTAAAAACTGAAGGTGAAGGAGAAGGTGAGGGTGAAGCTCAGGCAGCTGAAGGTGCTGGTGCTGAAACACCGGCAGCTGAATAGGACTGACTATCTTATATATAAATAATACAGGCTAGATGAAATATCTGATTGCCGGCCTGGGAAACATAGGTGAAGAGTACAGTAATACACGACACAATATAGGTTTTAAAATATTGGATGCCATAGCCTTGGCATCCAATATTTCTTTTTCTGATAAACGCTACGGAGCAGTGGTTTCATTAAAATTCAAGGGCCGCGAACTCATCCTTCTCAAACCTTCAACTTTTATGAACCTGAGTGGAAATGCAATTAACTACTGGCTTCAGAAAGAAAAGATACCTCTTGAAAATCTGCTTGTAATAGTTGACGATATCGCACTTCCCCTGGGAAGCATCAGAATGAGACCAAAAGGCAGCGATGGAGGTCACAACGGACTTGCACATATAACTACTGTTCTCGGCACTCACGATTATCCAAGAATCAGATTCGGCATCGGGAGCGGTTTTCACAGAGGCTCACAGATCGACTTCGTTCTTGGATCATGGACTCCCGAAGAAGAAAAAACTGTATCGGAAAGAATTCCCATTGCCATCGAAATGATAAAGTCATTCACTTTTGCAGGCCTTGATCTGACGATGACTTTATTTAACAAAGAGGGAAAGATCAGGTCCGTTCCTGAAACCAGGAATCAGGAAAAAGAAAAAAAACCGGGAAGTAAACAAGATGGAGGAAAATAAAGCTATAAGGATTGACAAATATCTCTGGTCGGTTAGAATTTACAAAACCCGGAGCATCGCATCTGACGAATGCAGAAAAGGAAGGATTCTCATAAAAGAGGTACAGGTCAAACCTTCAAGAACTGTCAATAAGGGAGAAATTATAGTGGTTAAAAAACCTCCTGTAAATTACATGTACCGTGTAATTGAGCCCATTGAGAACAGAGTCGCTGCAAAACTGGTGAGCCACTACATCGAAGATCTGACTCCTGAAGAAGAAAAGATGAAACTTGATTACCGGATAACAGGCAGTACTTTTCGTCGGGAAAAAGGGTCTGGTCGCCCTACAAAAAAAGAGAGAAGAGTTATCGACAGGTTTCAGGATGGCTCAAACTTCTGACAACAGGTAGTATAAAGACTTATTATTCGGCTCTGAGTCTTTAAATTAACTCAAAAATTCAGGATGGAGATTTCCTTTTTTCTAAATTGCGGAGAATATTTAGCCACAGCCGGAAAGGAGTCAAATGGCTATCACGGAAAAAGGAATTTGCTTTTGGTAACAGATGGGTAAAAATAATATTGAGAAGTTTTCAGCCGGATATGCTCTTCTTAAGGCAGTCGCCGGATTCTGGCACAACAAAGTTTTTTACAGAAAAGTTATTATAGTCGGTCAGGAAAATATCAATCCTGAACATCACCTTATATTTGCTCCAAACCACCAGAATGCACTGATGGATGCCCTGGCAGTTCTTTTTACAAATAAGAGCCAGAATGTTTTTCTCGCCAGAGCCGATATTTTTAAAAAGAAAGCTATTGCTTCAATACTATACTTTCTTAAAATACTGCCCGTATATAGAATTAGGGACGGATATTCCAGTCTTAAAGGGAATGATGAGATCTTTGCGAAGACTATAGATGTAATTAAGAATAAAAACGGTCTTGTTATACTTCCTGAGGGCAACCATGAGGGTTTCCGAAGGCTTCGTCAGCTTAAGAAAGGAATCTGCCGGGTAGCATTCCAGTCGGATGAATCCGAAAATAATAATCTGAAAATTAAAATCATACCGGTTGGCCTCGAATATTCTCATTATATAAGATATCGTCAGGTTCTTACCGTGGTATATGGCAAACCTATCGAGGTTTCAGAATATCATGAACTCTATAAGACAAGCCCTGAAAGAGCTCTCGTGGAGCTGAAAAACAGACTCTCCGATGAGATCAAGAATCTTATGGTTCACATCGAATCAGAGGAGGATTATGAAGCACTTGATGAACTCAGAAATATCATAAACGGGAAATACAGTGATGATATAAAGAATCCAAAAATCTTCAGAGACAGGATTTTGATTGATAAGATGAATGACCTGAAGGAATCTGATAACCAGCTCTACAGGAAGATCTGTTCATTGAGCCTTTCCGTAAAGGAAAAGGCTGCAGAGAAAGGAATTGATTACAGGCATCTCGAAAAGAAGCGTAACCCTCTGCTTTGGCTCCTTGCAGGAATCCTGGTCATCATAATAGGATTTCCTGTTTTCCTCTTCGGAAATATATTTAATGCCATTTTCATGGGATTGCCGATATGGCAGACGCGCAACGTGAAAGATCCTCAGTTTGTTTCATCTCTCAGGTATGGATTTTCAGTTGCCCTGGCCATTGTATTTCTGCCGCTCTTTCTTATCCTTTCACTCTTTTTGTTTTCAGCATGGTGGATTGGACTTATATTCTTTATCTCTCTACCACTTACAGGCCTGATAGCATGGAACTATTTTCTCCTGTATCGCAGGATTATAGGTGGATTTAAGATCAGAAAATACTCTTCCGGTAAAAACGAAGAATATCAAATGCTCAAAGATTATCACAATGAGCTTGTCAAACAGGTAGAAAAAATTCAGGATGGCAGCAAATAACATTTTCACTGGTAAGACAGCCTGGATCACCGGGGGATCATCAGGTATCGGAGAGGAACTCGTTAAGGCTTTTGCCAGAGAAGGAGCTATAGTTATTGCATCATCAAATGATCCTGAAGGATTGATGCGTGTAAAAAATGAATGTGCTGAAAATTCAGTCAATGTGCATTGTGTTCCTTTCGATCTTTCCAACACTGATTCAATAGAAGCTATAGTTGTTAAGCAGATAAGCATTTATAAAAGAATTGATTACCTTATCAATATTGGTGGAATAAGCCAGCGTTCAAGAGTTGATGAAACTCCTCTCTGGCTCGATCGTAAAATTTTTGAGATCAATTATTTCGGAACTATAGCTCTTACAAAGGCACTTCTTCCATATATGATAAAACAGAAAGCAGGACATATACTTGCAACGAGCAGCATCTCGGGAAGATTCGGATTTCCCTTACGTTCTGCCTATTCTGCATCAAAACAGGCTATACATGGATTTATTGAAACACTATATCTTGAAAATAAAAAAAACAATCTTAAAGCAAGCGTAATTATTCCCGGGCGGGTAAGGACTGCCATTTCGATGCATGCACTAACCCCCGATGGAAAAGAACATGGCAGGCTTGATGAAGGCCAGGCTAAAGGAATTACTGCTGAAAAAGCTGCCAGACAAATAATTAGAGGGATCAGAAAAAATAAACGGGAGATACTTGTTGGCAGCAGCGAGCTTATTATGCTCCATATCAGGAGGTACATGCCCTGGCTGTTTTTCAGAATTGCAGATAAAATAAAATCAACTTAATATCTCGCAAAGACGCAGATTCGCCAGGAAGAAAATGATTGCTTTGCGCCTTACCCTGAGCCTGCCGAAGGATGCGCCGTTGCGGGAAAATATAAAAGTCTAATACTAAATGAATATGAAAGGATATGTAATAAGCGGTATTCAGCAAATGGGAATCGGGGTACTGAATGTAAAGGAGGCCTGGGACTGGTATAACAGGCACTTCGGGATGGATTGCAGGGTTTTTGAAGAGGAGGCAGAGGCAAAGCTGATGCTGCCATACACAGGTGGTGAACCAAGGAGCAGGCATGCTGTGCTGGCTCTTAACCTTCAGAGTGGAGGAGGATTCGAGATATGGCAGTATAAGGGTAGGGAGCCGATTGCAAAGAAAGATCAGATAAGGATAGGTGATCTCGGTATACTTGCCTGTAAAATGAAGACAAGGAACAGCCTGAATACACTTGCATCATTCAGGGCCAAAGGTGTGTCAGTTCCTTCTTCAGTCACAACGGATCCGGCAGGCAAGAAGACTTTCTATATGAGGGACCTTTACGGAAACCTTTTCCAGATTGTTGAAGCCAGCGACTGGTTCAGAAATGAGAAAAAAATGACCGGAGGCTCTTATGGTGCTCTTATTGGTGTGACAGATATTGAGAAATCAAGAGTCGTTTATTCAGACATCCTTGGATACGACGAACTGGTATATGACAGAACAGGGATTTTCCAGGATCTGGCTGAATTACCTGGAGGAGAAAATGAATGCAGGAGAGTATTGCTGAGAAGATCAATCCCATTTGCCGGACCATTCAGCAAAGTACTGGGAAACAGTGAGATTGAGCTTATAAGCACAACAACTCCCGGTAAGAAAACTTATGATGAGAGATTCTGGGGCGATCCCGGATTTATCCATCTCTGCTATGACATGAGAGGTATGGATGAGCTTAAAAGCTTCTGCGAAGAAAAAGGCTTCCCCTTTACTGTCGACAGCAAAACAAGTCACCAGGGCAATGTTTTCGATATGGGTGAAGCAGCAGGTCATTTCTCATACATAGAAGATCCTGACGGAACACTTATTGAATTCGTTGAGACACATAAAATCCCGATGCTTAAAAAACTGGGTTTATATCTGGACCTTAGAAAAAGAGATCCTCAAAAATCGCTCCCTGACTGGATGCTTAATACATTGAAGTTTTCAAGGGTGAAAGTTTAACATCTCGCCAGGCTGACCCCGATGGATATTTCTGAGAAACTTACTGGTTCATGAAATAAGAAAAGGGGCTGTCTCAAAAATTAAAACTTATTAACCGCAAAGGTCGCTGAGTCCCGATAGCTATCATGATTACGCGAAGTTCGCAAAGTGCTATATGAGAATATGCATACTTTGCGTACACTTTGCGACAACCTGGCGAACTCTGCGGTTAAAAAAGTCTTATGAGACAGCCCCTTATTAGTAAAACCGAATCTAACTCAATCTTTGATTCTTATCATTCAGGAGTGTGGCATCAGACTTTACCTGAGGCACTTTCAACCTGTTTCAGGACTCTCATAATATTACCACTCCATATCTTTTCAATCTCTTTCCTTGAATAGCCTCTTCTCAAAAGTTCAATTGTAATATTCTTCATTTCGGATGCATTTTTACATCCCTCAACACCTCCACCACCGTCGAAATCAGTTCCAATACCTACATAATCTATTCCGGCAACCTGAACAACATGATCAATATGGTCAACTATATCGCTCACAGTAGCCAGTTTCTCATACTTCTTCCTGATTTCCCTGAACTCTGATCTCATCTGGCTCTTTCGTGTCTCAGTGGCAATTGTATCATAATCACCATATCTCGATCTCAGATCATTAAGCTGTGTCTCCATTTCAGGGTTTGGTTCCATTGTCTTAAGGTAAGCACTAAGTATGCATATTTGGATTACTCCCCCGTTTGCTTTAAGTGAAAGGAGCATATCGTCGCTCAGGTTCCGTGGATTACAGCATAATGCCCTGCAGGACGAATGAGATGCGATCACAGGTGTATTACTTAACTCCAGCACATCATAAAACGATTTATCGGAAATATGCGAAACATCAATTATCATACCCAGCCTGTTCATCTCTTTCACTACCTGCCTGCCGAAATCAGAAAGTCCATTGCTTTCGGGACCAGCAGGATCATTTGATGAATCACAGATATCGTTGTTTCGGGTATGGCAGAGGGTGATATAACGAGCGCCGAGATCATAAAATAACTTTACATTTGAGATATCATGACCAACAGGGTATCCGTTTTCCATACCGATAAATGCTGCAATTCTGCCGCTCTTCTTTATCCTGTATGCATCATCAGCAGTGTATGCCAGTTCTGCCTGTTGAGAGTTTTTTTCAACATTATCATGTATAGCGTTGAAAATATAAACTGCATCCTTATGCACTTTTACGAAAGATGAATCATCCCTTGGTCCCTGCCCCGTAAAAACAGCGAAGAATTCAGAATGCAGACCTCCCTCTTTCATTCTTGGGAAATCGACACAACCTGTTTCGTGTCTTACACCCATATCAAATGAAGGATCTGAAAAATCCATCGGAGTATCACAGTGGGTATCTACAGTGAGAATTGAGTTATGGATTCTGTCTGCCCTGCGTTTAAGTTGTTCTTCACTTGTTCCGCAAGCTGACAGAATGAGAATAAGCACTAAAATAACATTCCTGACTGGCATGTTCAATCATAGTAAATTTGATCGTGCAATATATATAAATTGTTTGTGTTAGAAACTGATTCATTGATATTTAACCTATTTTAACAGAGTGACTTAAAATTGCAGAATGATGGTGGGTGCAGGCTCTTTTCAGGAATTGATTCAGTTTTTAAAGATTACCCATATGGGCGAGGGCTATCGTGGCAAAACTCAATGCAAGAAAGAAACCGATCATATCTGTAATGGTAGTAAGAATGGGGCCCGAGGCAAGCGCCGGGTCAATATTCATCTTTTTAAGCATCAGTGGAACAGTACCGCCTATAGATACTGCAACAAGAGTATTAATTGCAAGAGCCCCTCCCACAACAATTCCCAGGTAAATATTTCCTTTCCAGATAAAGGCCGCAATTCCTATCAGTATCCCTAATACAATTCCATTTATTATGCCTACTGAGATCTCCTGCCACCAAACCCTTAAAACCTCCGCAGGTTTAACTGTCCCGAGTGAAAGCTCCCGCATACTCACAGCGACAGCCTGGTTTCCGGTGCAGCCGCTCATATCCGAAATAATAGGAAGAAATACTGCAAGTGCGATTACAGCTTGTAGAGTATCCTGGTAAAATGTGATCACACTGGCTGCAATAAGATTAAGTATAATATTAACTGACAACCACATTAAGCGCCTGCGTGACCTTTGCATCACAGGCATGGTCCTCAATTCATCTCCGCCAACAATTCCCTGGGATTCGAGGTGATCATAGACCGCCCGCTCATTCACTGCTTCAAGAACGTTTTTCCTCCTGATAACTCCGATCAGCCTGTTATCCTCATCTACTACAGGAAATCCATAATAGTCATAGGTATCAAAGAGATCGTCCAGTTGATCTAATGAAGTATTTACACTTACTGCCCTGACCTCCTTAATTACAATATCTGAAAGCTTCTGTGATTTAGCAGCAAGCAAAAGATCCTGCATCTGTAAGACACCTGTAAAAACGTCCTGGTCAGAAACCACATAAATATATCTCACATGATACTCCTTGTATTTTTCAGCATTTTCCCTCAGATCATCAACAACATCCTTAACGGTAGATGAGATCCTGTAGGAGAAATATTCTGTAATCATCAATCCTCCTGCAGTATCGGGATCGTACTCAATCATCCTTCTGACACTTGCAGCTTCAACCGGTTCCATCTCGGTCAAAATAGCTTCAGCCTCTTCGTCGTCCAGTTCAAGCATCAGGTCAGCCCGCTCATCGCTTGTCATTTCATTAATAATGGCAGCTGCATCCCCGGCATCCATCTCTTCAATAATATCGGCAGCCTGGGCATCAGGTAACTCCTCAATCAGATCAGCTGCATCTTCGGGACTGATAACAGTAAGTAATTTATGCTGCTCTTTCCTGTCGAGCTTGTTCATCAGATAAACAACCTCACTGGCCTGGAGAGAATCCAGAAAAAAAGTCAATTCCTCCCTGTCATCCATTCTTAATAAAGAACGGATCTTCTCAACAGGATTAATTTCTGTCGTTAAATCCATAATCTGAATTATTTATAAAATATCTTATTTGCCGGAAAATGATCTCCACAAATTAAACTGGAACAGGCTGATCAAGGCCTTAGTAAGGACTATATACTAATAAAGATACTAAAAAAATATGATAAGGCAAAATTGAAATCCCTGTCTGAAGAAGGCGGGGTATATTTTTCAATAAAAAGCCCCCGATCCGCCAGTCGGCGGATCAGGGGCAGCCATGAAAAGAATGTTCAATGCTTTTTAGGACAGTAAAAAAGCAATATCTAACAAATTTAAGTTAATTGGAATCAAAATCCAATAAAAATCAGAATTAAATAGCATAAACTCCAGAGTAAGCCTGGTACTTTTGATCGGAGCAAGCACCGGGGAACTGACATGACCTTCGCGTCCTCCGAAGCTTCAAGCGAAGGCGGATTAAAGTGGTTATATAAATAATTAACCACAGGGGACACTGTGTCATTTCACAGGGTACGCAGAGTAATTAATATAAGTACCTTCGTAAATAAAAAAAAACCTATTTGCGCTGGCTGAATGAAGTTTGATAAGTATTCACTTGTATTCTTATCTGTTACAGGAGGTATCCTGTCAGGATTGGCATGGACCGGATGGTGTACAGGACTGGTGCTCCTTGTGTCACTGACACCTTTCTTTCTGATAGAGAATCACCTGTACGAAAACAGAAAACGCTATACACCTAATGCATATTTTTTACTGATCCTTCCCGGATTGATGGTATTCAGCATCTTGGTTATGGGATGGATGCGTGTCGCAAGTCTGGCAGGAGCTGTGATGGTGATAACCGGGCTTACTTTCCTGATGGCAATATCCTTATGGCTCGCATTTATTATAAGACTAAGAGCTGGCCTTGCTGCCGGGATAACTGCTGTTTTTGCCTTCTGGCTCACTTATGAATTTGCCAGCCTCAATGTCAGTATAATCTCACCCTGGATGAACCTGGGGAACGGACTTGCAAAAGATATCGCATTCATACAATGGTACGAATATACCGGTACCGGAGGTGGTACTTTGTGGATACTTCTGACCAATTATTTAATTGCCCGTATTATTATCAGATATTTATCAGGGAATAAGATAAACCAGATGCTGATTGCACTGATAATTATTATTGTGGTACCGGTCTCTCTTTCATTGTGGAAATATAGAACAATCAAAGAGTGGTCCGGATCTCCAGAAGAAGTTGTAATAGTCCAGCCGAATACCGACCCATACAGTGAAAAATTCATTGTCCCTTTTAAACAACAGCTTCAGAAGGTTATCAGGCTTGCTTCTCAATCGGCATCACCTCATACAGGGTGGATTATAACACCCGAAACAACAGTTGATGATCCGGTAAATCTTGATGATCTTCATAATAACCAGTATATAAGAATGATCCGGGATATGATAAGGAAATATCCAAACTCTTCAGTAGTAGCAGGTATGGTTACATTCAGGCAATATGATTCAAGTGATGAACCGCCTACAAGAAGTGCCGTTAAAAGAGATGTAACAGGCTTATATTCAGATCATTTTAATTCTGCTTTAAAGATAGATACAGGAAAAAATATTGAGGTTTACCACAAGTCGAAGCTTGTGCCGGGAATTGAAATGCAGTTTTTCAATGGTCCTGGAAGGCTTCTTAAAAGACTGCTCCCCTACCTAGGTGGTACGCGCTGGGGATATGGCTCACAAAAAAACCGGAGTATTTTCACCCACCAGCTTACCGGAACTAAAATTGCACCCATAATATGCTATGAGTCGGTATTTGGTTCTTATGTCACAGAGTATATAAGTAAAGGGGCAAATACTCTATTCATTATAACTAATGACGGCTGGTGGAAGAATACGGAAGGTTACAGGCAGCATCTCTCCTATGCCTCCCTCAGGGCAATAGAGACCAGAAGACCGGTAGCAAGATGTGGTAATACAGGTATCTCATGCTTTATAAATATTAAGGGTAAGATAAGGCAGGAAACACAATGGTACGCAGAAACGGTAATAAAAGGATATATAATACCAGAGGAAAAAATAACATTTTACGCTAAACATGGCGATTATATTATGCATATATCATTGTTAATAAGCATATTGCTTATAATGTATGCATTCATAGTGATTCAATTAAAGAAAAAAAATAAAAATATTATTGCAGGTATGCAACCCCGCGAATAGGTTATTGTCTTTCTAATAAGGTAAGCTTAACAGGTGGATAGTTTTGATGTGCACATACATGCTCCTCTGATTGAAGAGTGCAGAAAGGGAAGCAACAGGGCCCAGTTCGCTCTTTATAACCAATATTCAAAGGCGATGTACAATATTGCATACAGGATGATTAATAACAGGGAGGATGCCGAGGATATACTTCAGGATACTTTTGTTGATTGCTTCAGGAATATTAACTCGTTCAGATTCGAATCTACATTCGGAGCATGGCTGAAACGTATATTAATTAATAAATGTATAAACCACCTTCACAAGAAAAAGATCGACCTTACCCTTACTGACAGCATTCCTGAAGTTGTATATGAGGAAGAGGAGGAGCCTGCTTATGACATTTCAAAAATTATCAAAGGAATAGAGATGCTTCCCGACGGGTACAGGGTTATCCTTACTCTATACCTGATAGAGGGATATGATCACTCGGAGATAGCGCAAATAATGGGAATATCAGAGTCAACTTCCAAATCACAGTACTCAAGGGCAAAAGAGAAACTCAGATGTCAACTCTTAAAAAACTGAATATATGGACAGACTTGAGGAGTACATAAAGAAAAACAGGGAATCGCTTGATATCCATACTCCCTCGCCGGAAGTATGGGCAAGGGTAAAAACGGAATTAAAACCTGCCAGACCTGTAAAAAGATGGCTGGCTGTTGCTGCTTCAGTGGCTGCTTTAACAGCAATTTCAATTATCTTCTACCAGATTGGAAGGAACAGCGTAAACCAGGATATGCTCACAAGCCTCAGTGGTGATCTTCCTTCGAAGATGAAGCTTAAGGAGGCTGAAGCATATTATACCAGCCAGATAAACGAGCTTTACCGTGAGGCTGAACCACTGTTGGCCAATAATCCTGAGCTCAGGTATGAACTTAAT
>CAYLYN010000104.1:0-14260 GCA_964387565.1 uncultured Rikenellaceae bacterium
GTACGTTTTATTTATGATCGGTGTATCCCCCAGGACCTTCTGAAAATTATTACACGAAAACTGAATATAGGATCTGATGATGTTGTGATAGGCAGTAACAGATACCATAATTTCAAGGATTTTATGAAATTTCCGAACCTTGATATAAAAGAGTTTTATAATGAAGATCTGGTACCTGTTACACACCCTGATATCAGCCAGGGTAAAAGCATTCTTTCTGTTATCAAGAAAAAGGATGTTATGCTCTATTTTCCATATCATCCCTTTGATCATTTTATCGACATGCTTCGTGAAGCATCAATAGATCCATATGTTATTTCGATTCAGATAACACTATACCGGCTTGCCAGAAACTCAAGTGTCATTAATGCCCTTCTGAATGCAGTCAGAAATGGTAAAGATGTGACAACAGTGGTTGAACTGCAGGCGAGGTTCGATGAAGAGGCTAATATTAACTGGGGTAATAAGCTGCTTGATGAGGGTGTAAAAGTTATCTATGGTGTCCCGGGCTTAAAAGTTCATTCAAAACTTTGCCTGATTACACGGGTAAAGAATGATATTACAGAACGCTTTGCTGCTGTCGGAACAGGCAATTTCAATGAAGATACAGCCAGAATATACACTGACCATCTTCTGTTTACTACAAATAAAAAGATTACCAATGAGGTTTATAAAGCTTTTAACTTCTTCAGCATAAACTATAAAAAAGACAATTTCTATCATCTTGTACTCTCTCCTTTCTTCCTTCGTAACAAGGTAAGTCTCATGATCGATAATGAAATCAGGAATGCGCGTAAAGGGAAAAAAGCATACATACACTTTAAGCTCAACAACCTCACTGACAAAGAGATAATCGAACAGCTCTATGAAGCCAGCAATGCCGGTGTTAAAATAAAACTGATCGTAAGAGGTATGTTATCACTTGTTCCTGAAATACCGAAGCAGAGCGAAAATATCAAGGCTATAGGAATAGTCGACAGGTTTCTTGAACATTCAAGGTTTCTTATTTTCTGCAATGGAGGGAATGAAGAGATGTACATTTCATCGGCCGACCTCATGCCTCGTAACCTTGATCACCGAATTGAAGTCACATGTCCAATTTTTGATAAGACTATAAGGGAGGAGCTGAAAAATATTTTCAACATTCAATGGAAAGATAATGTAAAGGCCAGAGTTTTTGATGAAAACCAGACAAACAAGTTTGTAAAACAGGTCAAAAACAAGGTTCACTCCCAGATAGAGGTTTATAACTATCTCAAGTCAATTAAAGAATCTCCAGGTGAAAAACAGGTTCTGAAATCATGAATATCTATATTGTCAGTACCGGGACAATTGGTATAATTATTTTTTCCTGGTTTTTTTCGATTAAGCACGGCCGGTACCATGGCATTGCAAGATTCTTCTCCTTTGAAAGCATCTTTATGCTTTTTCTGTTAAATTACCAGGTATGGTTCAAAGATCCATTTAGCATTATTCATCTTGCATCATGGTTTCTTCTTATTTTTTCTGTTTATCCTCTTGCAGCCGGATTTATTTTACTTAAGAAAGCCGGAAAATCTGAAAACAGTTTTGAAAATACCACAGTACTGGTAGATTCAGGAATTTATAGACATATCAGGCATCCTCTTTACCTTTCACTCATACTTCTGGGAACCGGAATAATGCTTAAGGATGCAGCTTCGATTCAACTTCTGCTAGGTTTAGTAAATGTTGCAGGCATATATGCAACAGCTCTGATTGAAGAAGGAGAAATGATAACAAGATTCGGTGACTCGTATCGCAGCTATATGAAGAGAACCAAAATGTTTATCCCTAAAATTCTCTGATCAGGTACTTGAAACCTGCAACCCGCAACTTCAAACAACACCCCTACTCTATCGTCTCCAGATTAAAAGGGGTAATCTGATATACAAAATAGTTCAGCCAGTTTACAAACAACAGGTTCGCATGTGAGCGCCATTGTACCTGAGGTTTGTTCTCCGGGTTGTTTTCAGGATAGTAATTTGCGGGGATATCAATAGGCAGGTTCTTTGAAACATCCCTCCTGTACTCCCTGTCGAGTGTATCGGGAGAGTATTCAGCATGTCCCGTCAGGAAAAACTCCCTGCCGTTAACCGAAGCAACAATATTCACACCGGAAACATCAGATTCTGAAAGAATTTTTAGTTCCGGTACCTTAACGATATCCTTTTTCCTTACCTCTGTGTGACGACTGTGAGGTACATAGAAGAAATCATCAAAACCCCTGAAAAGAGGATGTTTAGGATCATTTTTTGTATGGCGGAATACTCCAAACATTTTTTTCGCCAGAGGATATTTTGGTATCTTATAATAATGATAAAGAGCTGCCTGTGCACCCCAGCATATAAACATCGAAGATGTCACATTTGTCCTTGCCCAATCAAAAATACTTGTAAGCTCCTTCCAGTAAAAAACCTCTTCAAATGGCATTTGCTCTACCGGAGCTCCGGTGATTATGAGTCCGTCATATTTATGATTCATGATATGCGAAAAGTCCTTGTAAAAAGCCTGCATATGCTCTTTTGGTGTGGTCTTGGAAGTATGAGTGGAAAGTTTGATCAGATCGAGCTCTAACTGCAGAGGTGAATTTGACAGTATCCTTATAAGGTCAATTTCTGTGGTTATCTTTACCGGCATCAGGTTAAGCACAGCAATTTTTAGCGGCCTAATATCCTGGTGAATGGCCCTTGTTTCATCCATCACAAATATATTCTCTCGCTGCAGAAATTCAATTGCCGGAAGCTTGTCTGGAATGTTTAATGGCATAGATTATAATATGAATTTGATAGATAAACGTAATAATTCCTATTGAAACATCATATTTCGATAGCAATCACAATATTAATTAAAATAATAATACCAGTATTATAACAAAAGTTCCTGCTAATTGTTAATGTATTGTGATAACAAATAATATTCATCATGGACAGGAGATTATTAATTTATAGAGTTCTTACAGGAACAACTGCACTTGTTCTGGCACCGGGCTTGCTGACCAGCTGTGAAAAAGCAGGAATTGAAACAGATGTTCCCGGGCCCAAAGGTCCTGTTTTAAACAATGACCTTAAGATCGATCTTTCAATAAATGAGTACTCAGTACTAAATAATACAGGTGGATCTAAAGTTATCAACGGGATAATAATTGTAAATACCGGATCCAATGGATTTATTGCACTTGCCAGTGCCTGCACCCATCAGGGTACGCAGATATCTTTTAGTAATAAATCTAATAATTTTATTTGTCCGACACATGGATCAGTTTTTTCAACAACCGGAAGTGTAATACAGGGGCCTGCCAGTATAGCTCTAAAATCATACACCGTGACCAGGTCTGGTAATATTCTGACTATTACCGAATAATAACCAATCTGTTTTTTCTTTTAGTCCACCCTCGTCATATACATGCTTATCAGATTTGAGACTGCATGTCGCATTTTTTTCTATATTTACGATGTCCGATTGAAATTACTGTATGCCGAGTAAGCCATTTATATATGCCTTTCTGGTAATTGTTTTTATATCTTCCATGACAAAATCCTGTGTTAGTAATAACGAACTTGATCTCTATGGCATTCCTGAATGCGACACTACAAATATTACATGGGATTCGAAGATATCGCTGATCATGCTGACAAATTGCGTTGCTTGCCATAATGAAGATTTCAACTATAATGGGGTTAGACATGATAATTATGAAAGTGAAATGATAGTCGTCAGGGATGGCAGATTAAGAGGAGTGGTAAATCACCTTGACGGTTATGTAAAAATGCCAAAGGACAGGGGAAAGCTTCCTTTTTGTGAACTGGAACTTATTAATAAATGGCTTGATAATGGAGCTCCTGAAAACTGAAATAATGAAAAAATACTTTCTTATTCTTGTACTCATATACTTTTCAGGTCCAATGGTTTACTCACAGGACCTTGATCAAATCCTGAACTCAATTAATGAAGATAACACACCTGATTATGTGCAGGGTACTTTTAAAGGAACAACCATAGTTAACGGGCAATCATCGGAAATACCGGGACACAAGGATCTTCTATTCAGTATTTCACACAGGTTTGGAGCCATTAACCAGGGAATCTATACCCTTTTTGGTATTGACCAGGGAACCACACGCCTCGGGTTTGAATATGGAATTAAAGATATCCTGGGACTTTCGATCGGCCGAAGCACATATGAAAAAACATATGACGCTGCTGTCAAAATAAAAGTACTTAAGCAACAGACTGGCCTGAAAAACATCCCTGTAACTTTATCTGTATATCAGGCTGTATATATTAAAACTCTGAAATGGGAAGAGCCTGACAGAGAAAACCTGTTCTCTTCAAGACTCTCATATGCAACTCAGATATTAATAGCAAGAAAATTCAATAAGAATCTCTCTCTTCAGATTACTCCATCATTTATTCACAAAAACCTGGTTCCCACTCCGCAGGATCAGAACAACATTTTTTCAACAGGATTGGGTGGAAGATATAAATTTTCGAAAAGGTTTTCCGTCAACGGGGAATACTACTTGCTACTCCCTGGAAAAACAGCTGATGATTATTCAAACTCACTGGGAATAGGTTTCGATATTGAAGCAGCAGGACATGTTTTCCAGATTATGGCCACCAATTCACAGCTTATGTTCCCCGCAGGATTCATTACCCGCACTGAAGGTAAATGGTCAGAGGGAGATATCTTTTTCGGATTTAATATTTATAGGGTTTTCTATACAGGCAAAAGAACCAAAACACTTAAATAATAGATGCAAAATCGATATATAACAAAAAGTATAACCATTATCCTGATTCTTGGATCTTTAATACTGTTAAGCTTTCAGGATAAAGGTGAAATATATACATGCAGGAATGGACAGGTCAGCTTCCTGTCGGATGCACCTCTTGAAGTGATTAAAGCGTCAAGCAAAAGCCTTGCCGGGGCTATTAACCTGAAAGACAGATCCTTCTCCTTTCTTATCCCTACTAAAACATTTGAAGGATTTAACAGTAGTATGCAGAAGACCCATTTTAATGAGGACTATATGGAGACTGATACTTATCCCAATTCAACATTCAAGGGAAAGATAATTGAAGAGGTCGATTTAAGTGTTCCGGGTACCTATAAGATAAGGGCAAAGGGCAAAATGAATATTCATGGCATTGAAAATGACAGACTTGTAAGATGTGATCTTGTTGTAGGAGAAAAAAACATTGATGTGAGGGCAAACTTTACAGTTTTTCTCTCAGACCATAATATTACAATTCCTTCAATTCTGAATCAGAAAATTGCAGAGGAGATAAAGGTGGATATCAGTTTTACACTAACACCATCTGAAAAGTAATATGAAGAGAAACCTCTTTTATACTCTTTTTTTCGGAGTGTATGTTTTCATAGGTGAAGTTTCAGCACAGACTCCATTCCTGAAACCACATCAACTCTTTAAGGGTAAGGAGGAATATAATGTAGAGGTAATATACCAGTCGCCTGAAGGGTGGTTATGGTTTGGGACTGATCATGGACTGTTCAGGTTCGATGGGATCACCTATACGAAATACACAACTTCCGAAAACCTTGCTGATAACCATATCACGGCTATAAAAAATATCCACGGTAATGAAATGTGGATAGGTCATAAATCGGGTAAGATAAGCCTTTATGATGGAAATATCTTCTGGACTTTTAAACCTGAAGAGGGACTTGGCAATATTGAAATAACTGATATTGAAACAGATAGCACAGGATCTGTTTGGTATTCCACTCTGGGAGAAGGGGTATTCAAATATGATGGCAGGTATCTTACCAACCTTAATACTGACGATGGATTATCTGACAACTATGTTTATGACATTGAGAAAGATATTAATGGAGTTCTTTGGCTTGCAACTGATAACGGAATAACAAGGGTATCCGGAGGCAGGTGTGAAACAATCTCCATGAAGGATGGGCTTAATGACAATATTGTCAGAGTACTTAATTCAACGCTTGACGGTAGGCTCTGGATAGGAACCGAAGAAAAGGGATTATCTGTATATGACACTGAAACAAAAATATTCAACCCGATTGAAGGATGGACATTTGGTCCTGTTACAGGCTTTACAATCAGCCTTGAAAATGATTTCTGGATAAGCACTGAAAACCAGGGAGTAATACAGCTGAACATGTCCAGACCCGGATTTCCTGTATATCACCAGATAAGAGAAAAAGAGGGACTTATCTCAAACAGGACAAATACCATAATCAAGGATATTGAAGAAAATATATGGATTGGAGGAAAACAGGGTATAATCCAGGCGCTGCCTCCGGCATTTGAATTCCTTAACCAGAGTAACGGGACACCCTTTGAGATGTCATATGCAATTGTGCTTGATAACTCCCACAACCTTTGGGTCTGCAGTGAAACAGGGTTGTTCAGAGGTATCCAGGACAATTCAGGGCAGTACATCTGGGAAAATGTCAGCAGCAGACTGAAACTGAAAGAAAACTTCATTTCACTTTTCTGTGATCCTGCAGGAGAAATCTGGGCAGGAACCTATGGCAGAGGAGTATACAGGATAATGCCTGCATCATTAAATTATAAGAGGTATTTCGCTCCCGGGCATATAAACGATAACAATGTTATTTCTATAACCGGAACAGATAATTATGTATGGCTCTCAACCCTGGGTGGAGGAGTCTCATGCTATGACCTGGAAAAATCAGCTTTCCTTAAATTCGGGAATTCTGATCTGATGAATTCATACATTTATGAAACAAAAACAGATAACTCTGGCAGAACCTGGGTAGCAGGATCTTTGAAATATCCCGGGTATATCCTTAATGACAGCCTTATCCTGATAAAACATGAAGACTTTAGATTTCCACAACTCTACAGTGTTGAAACTGACTCAACCGGAACTGCATGGTTTAATACAGGTGATAAGGGCATTGTAAAAATTAATTCCAGCAGTACAACGCTTCTTGGAGTGCAGGATGGTATTACATCTGAACAGATTCAGTCTATCGTCTTCGATAAGCTTGGTAATCTTTTAGTTATATCCAATAATGGATTTTTATTCTATAAACCTGACTTAGGAGTAACACTTGAGCTTGGTGATAATTCAGGTCTTTCATACAGATATCCTGTTCTGAACTCGGTATTTACCGATAAAGATGGACGTATATGGATCGGGACTCAAACAGGAATAATAGTATATAATCCTGAATATCTGAAACTTATCGGACAGATACCGAAAGTGTTCCTTTCTGTGAAAAATCTTTTTAACAATCCCATCCGAAATGAAAGAAACAGGTTCAGATATAATGAAAATAACTTTACGTTTGGCTATACGGGGATATGGTTCAGTAATCCGGAGGGACTAAAATATCGCTATAAGCTTGAAGGCTATGACCTTGAATGGCTTCATTCTGAAAGAAATCAGACACTGACTTATTCTCAGCTTCCTGCAGGAGATTACACCTTCAGGGTTGAAGCAAGTCTTAATGATAAAACCTGGTATGACACCGATGATTCAGCATATTCCTTTATAGTCCGTCCCCCTTTCTGGAAAACATGGTGGTTTTTTACTTTAACTGCTATTCTTCTGGTAGCAGGGATATACCTGTATATCAGACAAAGACTCTCAAAGCTCGAAAAGGATAAGGAAAAGCTTGAGATAGAGGTTGCAAAAAGAACTGAAGAGATCAGGAATAAGAACCGTGAGCTTGAAGAGCAGAAAACGGAGATCTCTCTCCAGAGAGACCTTGCCGAAGAAAGAAGAGATAAAATTGAAGCACAAAAAGAAGAGATACAATCGAGTATACGCTATGCTCTCAGGATACAGACTGCAGTTCTTCCTCCTAAGAAACTGCTTGACAATATCTTAAAGGAATACTTTATACTGAATAAACCAAGAGATATTGTAAGTGGTGACTTTTACTGGATAGCTAAAAACGATAATAACATATTCTTTTCTGTTGGAGATTGTACAGGACATGGAGTTCCAGGATCATTCATGAGTATGCTTGGACTTAGTGCTCTTAATGAAATTGTTAAATCCCTGCCTGTATGCAAAGCTTCAACTGTTCTTGATCATCTCAGGGAACGAATAGAGGAATCGTTGCACCAGAAAAGTGACAGAGAACTCACAACTTACGACGGAATGGATATTGGCTTATGTATTTACACTCCTGAAACCAAGATTCTTCAGTTCTCAGCCGCCCACAACCCCTTATACCTGGTCAGAAATGGTCAGCTAATGATCTATAAGGCTGATAAAATAGATATCGGCAGGTATTCTGCAGAGAAGCCTGAATTCTCAAATCACCTCATTCAATGCAGCGATGGTGATGTAATTTACCTGTTTTCGGATGGATATGCCGACCAGTTTGGCGGACCACGGGCAAGAAAATATAAATCACAGAGATTCAGGGATTACCTGTTATCAATACATAAAGAAAGTATGGAAGATCAGAAACGGCTCCTTGATGAAGAGATCGAGAAATGGAAAGGAGATTTTCCCCAGATTGATGATATACTGGTTATGGGTATAAAAATCTGAATCCGTTGACAACTAACAAAAAAGAGGCTGTATCAAAAGTCAACCACCTCCCCCCTGACTATCGTCAGGGGTACTCCTCCTTCAAAAGGAGGAGAAAGTTAAATTATTGATTATTAAATATTTCCCCTCCTTTTCAAGGAGGGGTGTCATGCCCGAAGTGGCATGACGGGGTGGTTGATTTGGCTTTTGATACACCCTCCTTTTCATTATAGTAATCTTACTAATTCTATTCGGAAATCCACGCAATAACCTTATCCGATGTTACTTTCTCCTTTGGAGCAATTACATCTGATAAATTGCCGTTTTCATCTATCAGATATTTCTGAAAATTCCATGTTACCTGTGAATCTTTTACACCATTCTTTTGTTTAGAGGTCAGCCACTGGTAAACAGGATGCATATCATCTCCCTTTACAGAGATCTTTTCCATTAGTGGAAATGTAACACCATAATTATCAGTACAAAATTTACGGATCTCTGAAGCAGTGCCAGGTTCCTGGTTCAAAAAATTATTGGCAGGAAAACCGATAATAATGAAATTATCACTCTGGTACTTCTCATAAATCTCCTCAAGGTCTTTATATTGAGGTGTGTTACCACATTTAGAAGCGACATTAACTATCATTACCTTCTTTCCTTTCAAAGTGCTGAAATCAAAATTCTCTCCTTCCAGGGTTTTAACCTTAAAATCGTAAAATCCTGATGTCTGTGCCATAACTGAAATTGAAAAGGTGATGACTGAAATAAGTGATATTAGTTTCTGTTTTCTCATGTTTTATAATTTTATTTTAACTTTCGCAGTTTATAATTAATTGGTTATTCACAAAATTAAACAATTGACAGGATAATATGTTCAGGAAATTCTGGAAGACATTCAAAATACTGGCAGTATTAATTATCATTCTATTTTCAATGCCGAAGTCAATACTGCCCAGGCAGACCTTCAGATCAGAAGTCACAAACCTCGATGAGTATATTGAACTTAACAATGCGGAAACAAGGCTTAATGAATTCAAGGATGATGCTGAAGCACTAAAGATCAAGCTTATACAGGTTGATATAATTAATACCAGCAGAAAAAGATTCAAGGCGCCACCGGTAAAACTGGATATCCTGGCTTCCAGGGTTGCAAACAAAATGTGCAGGGAAGCAGCTGAAAACGATTTTATAGGTCACTGGAACCTGGCAGGAGAGAAGCCATATCAAAGATATGCTCTTGCCGGAGGCAAAGATCATGTATCTGAAAATGCCTTCGGGGAATGGACCACCGGCAGTTATGATCTTTCTGCTGAAACCGTTGCTGCAATGATGAAAAACGGACATTCGGTATTTATGAAAGAAAAGGCGCCAAACGACGGTCACAAGAAAACTATTATTGAAAAATATCATAATTATGTAGGTATAGGCTTCTACCTTTCAGAAAACCAGTTCAGATATTACGAAGAGTTTATTGACAGGTACCTTGATTTTGAAAATATCCCATCAGAAGTAAACATAGGTGAATCATTTACTATATCTGTCAAACCTTTAGAAAAGAGCTATCTGTACTATATGGTGGTGTATCGCGAAAAAGACCCCAGGCCTATGACTCCTGCACAGATAAAACGGTTAGGAAGCTATGCAGACTTCACTGACGAAGAATATATGAAGCTCCCTGCATGGGACTTATCATCATTTAAATCAGGAGATTTTTATAATATACCTCTCAAATTTACTAAGGAAGGATATTACTATATTCACATATACCTCGACGACAAAGAGATAACAAAGCCAACTTCACTTAATACAAAGGGAAGGACATCGGCCAGTGGAATAGTTATTGTTGCAAAGAAGTGACAGGGATTCTTTTTTGTATTACATTAGTACAAAAAGAATCCGGCATAATGAAAAAGTATTTTAAATCAATTCTTCTGATCCTGGTCTTAGTGGTTATCAGAACTTCAATATCAAAATCACAGGAACTTACCTCAGTTGCTTCCGGTTCAGGAGGCATTATTGCTGCAGGACCTGCTGCCTCAGTTAAAGCAGGATTGCATATTTTAAAACAGGGGGGAAATGCTGTTGATGCTGCATCAGCAGTTATATTCAATCTTGCTGTTTCAGATTATGGATTGTTTTGTATTGGTGGAGAAGTACCCTTCATGTTTTATGAGGCAGATAATAAAAAAGTAATCGTGTTCAATGGTATGGGCGGAGCCCCTCTTGATCAGGAAGCAATAAAATGGTATTATGAAAACGGAATTCCAAAAACCGGAATAAGATCTGCCACAGTTCCAAGTGCTGTAAGTACAGTGATGACTGCTTTGGAATCAAAGGGCACCATGTCGTTTGAAATGATAATAGCCCCTACCCTGGCACTTCTTGATTCAAATAAAAAGGAATGGCACAGGAACCTTGCAGTTACTCTTCGAAAGCTTGTTGAAACTGAAAAAATAACTCCCGGCAGCAGGGAGGATAAAATTCGTGCAGCCCGTGATCGTTTTTACAGAGGCGACATTGCCGATGAACTTGATAATTATTATGTAAGCTCCGGAGCTTTTCTTCGTAAAAGGGATCTTGAAGCACATAAAACTGTAATCGAAGAACCTGTTTCAGTCAATTATAAGGATCTTACAGTTTATAAGTGCAATACATGGACACAGGGACCTGTTTTATTGCAATCTCTTAAAATCCTTGAGAATTTTGATCTCAGTTCGATGGGATTCTTCACATCCGACTACATACATGTAACCACTGAAGCGATGAAGCTTGCATATGCTGACCGTGATAAATATTATGGTGATCCATCATATGTTTCTGCTCCTTTAAAGCAATTAATATCAGATAAATATGCTGACATCAGGTACCCTCTCATCGATATGAAGCACGCCTCACATGATATCAGGCCTGGCGATCCCTTAAAAATGAAGCCGCTTGGAGGTAAAGGCGAACACAGACCAGGCGAAAAAGGCACAACAACATGTGTTGTCGTTGACAAATGGGGCAATATTGTGGCTGCCACTCCGAGTGCCAATCCTGAATACGGAATTTGTGAAAGTTTAGGGATCGCTCATAACACAAGGCTCAGCAGTCTTAATACAGAGAAGGGGCATCCTAATTCAATCGCGCCGGGCAAGAGGCCAAGGATAACACTTACCCCTACTATTGTACTGAAAGATAATAAGCCATTTCTGGCTATGAGTGTTGCAGGAGGTGATATGCAGGACCAGGTGTCTTTGCAGCTCTTTCTTGATATAACCGAGTTTGGCATGACTCCCAGTGAGGCTATTGCGTCTCCCCGGATTTACACTAATCATATCCAGGATTCATTTAATCCTTCACCTGATCCGGCAGTAAGGACACTCAAAACAGCAGTGATAGATATCTATAAAACTGATCAGACAATTATTGATGACCTTACAGCAAGGGGGCATATTGTAAATGTTGTGAAAGGACCTATTGCCCATCCTGTAATAATAAGCATCGATCAGAACACCGGAATTTCATATGCTGCCACTCAGAGAGGTAAAAGATGTGGAGTTGTTTCACCCTCAAAATAGATAAGCTGTCTCAATTTGCTATTCGACCTGCATTATCTATATTTGAGTTTTAATTTTTTAAGCGATTACTAATGAAAATTGTTGTTATTGGGACAGGGTACGTTGGTCTGGTGAGTGGAGCATGTTTCTCCGAAGTGGGAATAGATGTAGTATGTGTTGATGTTGATAAGGAAAAAATTCGCAAGTTAAACAGTGGTATCCCGACTATTTTCGAACCAGGACTTGAAGAGATCCTTCAGAGGAACATCAAAAAAGGACGGCTTAAATTTACAGATGATATATCAGAAGCTTTAACTGATGCTGAGGTAGTTTTTATTGCTGTAGGCACACCTCCTGGTAATGATGGAAGCGCAGATCTCAGATATGTATTTGAGGCTGCTCGCGATTGTGGAAAATATATGAATGATTACCTGCTCATTGCTACTAAAAGCACTGTACCTATTGGAACATCAGTAAAGGTCAGGTCTGTTGTTCAGGAAGAGCTTGATAAAAGAGGAGTTTCGATTAAATTTGATGTCGCATCAAATCCTGAGTTTCTCAAACAAGGTGCCGCAATTGAGGACTTTCTCAAACCGGATCGGATTATTATAGGGCTTGAATCTGAAAGGGCAGAGGAGATAATGAAGAGTCTATATAAACCATTTACACTTAATGGACATCCGGTTATATTTATGGATATCATCTCAGCAGAAATGACAAAATACGCAGCAAACTCTATGCTGGCTACAAAAATCAGTTTTATGAATGATATCGCTAACCTGTGTGAAATAACAGGAGCCGATATAAATATGGTGAGAAAAGGTATTGGTTCCGATCCAAGGATAGGAAATAAGTTTATATATCCGGGTATCGGCTATGGTGGTTCATGTTTTCCAAAAGATGTAAAAGCATTGATACATACTGCAGGAAAACATAATTATGATCTTCGTCTTTTAAAAGCTGTTGAAGCAATAAACAACGATCAGAAACTATTGCTTTTCAATAAGATAAATAATCATTACCAGGGAGATTTAAGGAATAAAACAGTTGCAGTCTGGGGTCTGTCATTCAAGCCTCAGACAGATGACATGCGTGAAGCACCATCGATTGTAATAATAAAAAAGTTACTGGAATCGGGGTCAATAGTTAATGTCTATGATCCGGTGGCAAAGGATGAAGCTCGTAAATATTTTAGTGATTCTGTCTCATATTTTGACGATCAGTATGAAGCCCTGAAAGATGCTGACTGTCTTGCATTAATAACTGAATGGCCTGAATTCAGATTTCCAAGATTTGAAACTATAAAGAACATGTTGAAAGCGCCAGTAATATTTGATGGCAGAAATATTTACGACAGAAAGGAAATGAATCGAAACGGCTTTACATATTACTGCATAGGCATTGATACCACAAGGAAACTATAATTAACTGGCATTTATATTTAGATTAAGAAGTTCAGTATCTAAATACAATTTATAGTATAATCAACATGCAACATGCAACATGCAACATGCAACATGCAACATGCAACATGCAACATGAAACATGCAACATGCAACATGCAACATGAAACAATTAACCGGGTACCTGAACAAACAACTGATAATATTCTGAAGAATGATACGAAAAAAGGTTCTTGTAACTGGTGGTGCCGGTTTTGTCGGATCACATCTATGTGACCGCCTCCTGAAAGATGGCAATGAAGTTGTTTGTCTTGATAACTATTTTACCGGGCAGAAGCAGAATATTATTCACCTTCTGGGCAATCCTTATTTTGAACTGATCCGGCATGATGTAACTATGCCTTATTTTATTGAGGTTGATGAGATATATAATCTTGCCTGTCCTGCCTCGCCTGTTCACTACCAGTATAATGCTATCAAGACAATAAAAACCTCAGTTATGGGGGCAATAAACATGCTCGGACTGGCGAAAAGAATCAGGGCTAAGATTCTGCAGGCATCCACAAGTGAAGTTTATGGCGACCCACAAATACATCCGCAGGTTGAGACTTACTGGGGACATGTTAATCCTATTGGTGAGAGGGCATGTTATGATGAGGGAAAAAGATCTGCTGAAACCCTGTTTGTCAACTACCACCGACAAAACAATGTCAGGATCAAAATAGTCCGGATATTTAATACCTACGGACCCAGAATGCATCCTAATGATGGAAGAGTTGTCTCAAATTTTAT
>CAYLYN010000105.1:0-14235 GCA_964387565.1 uncultured Rikenellaceae bacterium
GTTTTATATTCTTGTCAGTTCTTTTATCCGTACTCTTATTGTTTTCCGAATTCTCCATTATCTAATCTACTTTTTTTTGTCTTCAACTGATTCAATCTTTGCATCGGCCCACAGCGATTCAAGGCTGTAGAAACTCCTGTACTCCTCAACAAAAACATGTACAACTACCTCTCCGTAATCGAGCAATACCCAGAAACAATTATCAAGTCCTTCAATATGTAATGGCTTCTGGCCTGCTTCCTTTCTTACTATATCATCTATTGAATCGCAAATAGCACTTACCTGTGTTGTTGATGAAGCATGACATATAATAAAATAGTCAGTTATCCTGTTCTCAAGCTTCCTCAAATCTATTTTCAGTACATTCTGACCCTTCTTTTCATGGATCCCTTTAATTGCACTCTCAAGTAATAATTCAGTTAAGTCCTGTTTTTTCTTCATTAATTTTTAAAACATTGATACCAAGCCGCAAAAGTACCACTTTTATCTGTACTTTTGGTATTACAGTTCACTCAATTTCAGTGCCAATCTTAACAAGGTCACCATGCCAGGGAAACTTTTATTAAAATTACAACTTTAACTCCTTAATATCAATATGATAGGTTCTGATATTCTTTTCTTTGAAAATCTGCCATCCACAAATACCTATGCAGCAAATCTCCTGAAATCAAAAGAGGTACCGGAAGGAACAATCGTCCGGGCTAAGTATCAGTCAGCAGGAAGGGGACAGATGGGTAACACCTGGGAAAGCGAACCAGGTAAAAACCTGTTAATCAGCATCATTTTATACCCCAGGGTAATCCATGCTTCAGAACAGTTCCTTATATCAATGGCAATTTCGCTTGGCATTTCCGACTTCCTCGAAAGAGAAATCTCAGGATGTAAAATAAAATGGCCTAACGACATTTACGTGAAGAATGACAAAATAGCAGGTCTCCTGATTGAAAATGCCCTGATTGATAATTCCATAATAAGCACAATCGCCGGGATCGGATTAAATATAAATCAGCGTATATTCTTAAGCGATGCACCTAATCCTGTTTCAATGAGCATGATAACAGGGAAGGAATATGATACTGATCAATGTCTGAAAGGGCTTTCAGAGGCGCTCGACAGAAGATACAGCCTGCTTTTATCGGGAAAACTAAATATCATTAGAAACGATTATATATCAAGGCTTTTCAGGCACAGAGAATGGTGTTATTACAAGGATTCGAATGGTACTTTTAAAGGCAGATTAATCTCGGTAAATGAGGCAGGTATGCTGATAATCGAAAATCCTGCCGGAAAACTGACAGAGTACTCCTTTAAGGAAATCGAATTTATTCCATAGTATTGTGCCAGTCCCTGAAGTTCTCGATCTCATTCATCAATATCTCCATAAACTGGTTAATTGGTTTTTCTGCCATCATCTTCATCATTGGATTAAGGCTGGCAGTAAGCTGCAGATTGATGTCAGACTTATCCTCAGGAGCAGCTGACAGAAAGACATTAATTTTAAAATCATTCCTGCTCAGGGCATCTCCTTCATAAACAACCTTTTTACCATCTTCCCTCTCAATGATCCTTACAATTACAGTTCCTAACATTGAGACGTTAAAGCTGCAAGAGTTTTTATCAGCCTTCCAGTTTGTGATTGTACCCTCCTTAATAAATCTTCCGAAATTCCTCAGATCCGTAATGAAATTAAAAGCTTCATCTGGTTTGCAGCTCAGTAATCCCGGCCGACTTTCATAATATGATAATTCAGACATAAATATTTTTTTAATTATTATCCTGCACCTCTGCTCCCACGAATATTTCTCAGATTATTTTATCCTTCAAATAAGGCAGGGATTTGTTTTATTTACCCCAGACTGAAGGATCAACTCTCCATTTTTTTAATGTTTCCACATCCGAAGCGCCTATATAGTCTGTTTTTAATGCAGTATCAACAAGAACAGAATAGTTGCTCAGGGTATTAAGCTTGCATCCTGCAGCCTCAAAGCCATCTGATGCTTTTTTAAATTCATAGGTAAAAATGGCAAGCATCCCCAGAACATCACAACCAGCCTCCCGGAGAGCTTTTACAGCAGCAAGGCTGCTTCCTCCTGTCGAGATCAGGTCCTCTATAACTACAACTTTCTGACCTTTTTCAAAAAATCCTTCTATCTGGTTACCAAGGCCATGCTCCTTAGCCTCCGACCTTACATAGATGAAAGGAAGTCCCAGTTTGTCTGCTGCCAGGGCTCCGTGTGCAATAGCTCCTGTTGCCACTCCGGCTATCAGCTCAGCCCGGGGATAGAGTTCATTAACCATAGTGGCAAAGGAGTCGCGGATATATGCCCGTACCTCAGGAAATGAAAGTGTTTTCCGGTTATCACAATAGATAGGAGACTTCCACCCGGAAGCCCAGGTAAAAGGATTTGATGGTTGCAATTTTATTGCTTTAATTTGTAAAAGATATTCAGCGGTTTTTTTAGCAAATTCGTTCATATGGATATTTATAAAGTTCATTTTGAAAACAGGTTTATAGTATTGAGCCCTGAACCTGACAGGCTACAAAAATACGGCTTATTCCATAAATTCAACGATACTTCTGAACTTTATAAGCTGATATCTGATTTCCAGGAAGATAAAAAAATAAACAGTATCAATATCTATGGTACTGATATAAAGCACTTATGGAAAATATTCAGGATATACTTCAATGAGGTTGAAGCAGCCGGAGGACTTGTAAGACATAAAGATGGACGCTATCTCTTTATAGAGAAAAAGGGAAGGCTAGATCTTCCAAAGGGACACATGGAGCCGGGTGAGGAGGCCGGCAGATGTGCACTGAGGGAAGTAAGTGAAGAATGCGGAATTTCCGGACATTATATTATAAGACCTATCAGACCAACTTACCACACTTATTCATGGGAAGGCATATCGTACCTGAAAAAAACGAACTGGTTCCTGATGGGTTATGATGGTGAGATGATAATCCAGCCTCAGGCTGATGAAGGTATTACAAAAGTTGAATGGCTGCTTCCTGAAGAACTCAGCAGAATTAAAACCAATGCCTGGTTATCGCTTATGGAAGTTATTAATTCTTCAGTATTTAAGGAATAGATAGCTATTCCTCACCCCTGAAATTCTTCAGATTGATACTATTCGGAACGAACACCGAAGCATCACCACCACTTTTTATTATATCCCTGACAATTGTTGAGTTAATATGACTGTGTTCAGGAACTGTAAGAAGAAAAACCGACTCTATACCTGGTGCCAGTACTTTGTTAGTCTGAGCTATTGCTCTCTCAAATTCAAAGTCAGCTGCTGTTCGCAATCCACGTAAAAGATATCCTATCCCGTTTTTCCTGCAATAATCTACAGTCAGACCCTCATAGTGGGAAACCTTCACCCTCGGTTCATCAGCAAATACGAGGCTAATCATTTTTTTTCTTGTTTCCAGGGAGAAATAACTCTTTTTTAAGGCATTAGCGCCAACAGCTATTATTATTTCATCAAAAATGCTCAGGGCTCTTTTAACAATTGCTTCATGACCAATTGTAAAAGGGTCAAATGATCCGGGAAATACTGCAACTTTCTTCATCCGAAGGTTATTTTTTTGGGATTTTTTACTTTCTGGGTCAGTAGCGCAAGGTTCAGAACCTCCATAATAGTGTCGACAAAATGAAACTTCAGGCCTTTAATATAGATGGCGTTAATACTCTCAACATCCTTTCGGTTCTCCTCCGATACAATTATCTCCTTGATGCTGGCTCTTTTGGCAGCAAGTATCTTTTCTTTTATTCCGCCTACCGGAAGTACTTTGCCTCTCAGTGTTATTTCGCCAGTCATGGCCAGATACTTCTTTACCTTGCGCTGGGTAAATGAAGATGCAATTGAAGTGGCCATTGTAATACCTGCAGAGGGTCCATCTTTAGGAATAGCTCCTTCGGGCACATGTATATGAATATTCCAGTTTTCTGAGAAATTGTCAGGCAGATCAAGCATTGAGGCATTTGCCTTAAGATATTCATGTGCAATAACAGCCGACTCCTTCATAACCTCACCCAGGTTACCTGTGAGAGTAAGCTTCCCGGATCCTTTGCTGAGACTGGTCTCCACAAACAGTATCTCACCTCCTGCAGCCGTCCATGCCAGTCCGGTGACAACACCAGCCTGATCATTCCCCGCATAGATGTCGCGCGTAAATTTAGGTGGTCCAAGCATTTCACTCAGGCTTGCAACTTTGATCTCCTTGTCAAATTCGCTTTCAGACGCAATTTTCCTGGCAGTCACCCTGACAATCTTGGCAAGCTTTTTATCAAGTTCACGTACACCTGATTCTCTTGTATATTTATCAATTATGGCTTCTAACACCTTTTTGTCGACGGTCACCTGCTCTTTTTTCACACCATGATTTTCAAGCTGCTTGGGAAAAAGGTGGCGCTTTGCAATTTCCAGCTTTTCCTCTACAAGATATCCGGTTATCTCAATTAATTCCATTCTGTCGCGTAAAGCCGGGCTTATTGTTGCCAGGTTGTTTGCTGTTGCAATAAACAGGATCCTGGAAAGGTCATATTCCATTTCCAGAAAATTATCGAAGAAGGTACTGTTCTGTTCGGGATCCAGAACTTCCAGCAGTGCCGAGGAAGGATCACCCCTGAAGTCCTGACCAACCTTGTCAATCTCATCAAGGATAAAAACCGGATTTGATGATCCTGCCCTCCGGATATTCTGAATTATTCTTCCGGGCATTGCTCCGATATATGTTTTTCTATGGCCCCTAATTTCTGCCTCATCATGCAAGCCACCAAGTGACATTCTGACATATTTTCTGTCAAGAGCCTTGGCTACGGATTTTCCCAGAGAAGTTTTTCCTACTCCCGGAGGACCGTAAAGGCAAAGTATAGGAGACTTAAGGTCGCCTTTAAGCTTAAGAACAGCAAGATGTTCGAGGATTCGTTCCTTGACCTCATCAAGACCGAAATGATCCCTGTCGAGTACCCTGCGGGCATTGTTCAGATCAAGGTTATCTTCAGAATACTGGTTCCACGGAAGGTCAAGAAGCGTCTGAATGTAATTCACCTGGACGGAATACTCAGCAGCAGCAGGATTAAGCCTGTGCAATTTATCCAGCTCCTTTTCGAAGGTCTTTTTTACCTCCTCACCCCATTTCTTTGTTTCTGCCTTCTTCCTGTATTCCTCAATCTCCTTCTCAAGAGGATTTCCTCCGAGTTCATTCTGTATTGTCTTCATCTGCTGGTGAAGAAGGAATTCCCTCTGCTGCTGATCGAGGTCACTTTTTACCTTCGACTGGAGTTCATTTTTCAATTCAAGTACCTGTATCTCCTGAACAAGAAACTCAAGCAGTGAAAATCCCCTGTCACGAAGATTATTTATCTCAAGGAGTTTCTGCTTATCCTGAACCTTAATATCGGTGTTGGAACATATAAAGTTTATCAGGTATGTATTATTCTCTATATTCTTGATTGCAAATGAAGCTTCCGGACTGATATTGGGATTGATTTTTATTATCTTGAGCGACAGATCTTTGAGTGATCCTACAATTGCATCAAAATCCTTGTTCATTAATTCCGGCTTTGTTTCGGGAAGAGTGCGCACTTTTGCAACAAAATAAGGATCCTTTGAGACAAGCTCAGTAAGCTCCATCCTTTTGCGCCCCTGGATAATGGCGGTAGTCGATCCGTCAGGCATCTCAAGAAGTTTGACAATCTGTCCGATTGTACCTACTGAATGAAGATCGCTGAAGTCAGGATTCTCCATATCAGGATCTTTCTGTGCGACTGTACCCACTATCTTATCAGTACGATAAGCATCTTTAATCAGCTGAATTGATTTTGGACGGCCTATAGATATCGGAAGTACAACGCCGGGAAAGAGGACAGTATTACGAAGTGAGAGAATCGGAAGTATTTCAGGCACTTCCACATCATCCAGCTCACCATCGTCACCATCAGCTATAATAGGTATAATGTCACCGTCACCATCCAGGATATCAGGTATTAATATCTCAGCAGCAGGTTTCCTGAATTTCTTTTCCATCTATATTTTACTCCTAACTTTCAAATTTACAATTAATTTTTGCATACATAATGCATATGGTCTGAGCAATGATTGTGCCATAATATGAAAAACAAAAAGGGGCCTGTGACAAAGCCCCTTATCTAATAAAAAGTATAGTTTTACTTCTTTTTACCTACGTGATCCTTGTAACGGTTCATGAACTTGTCAACCCTTCCGGCAGTATCAACAAGCTTCATCTTGCCTGTATAGAAAGGATGTGAAGTATTGGAAATCTCCAGTTTAATGAGCGGATATTCATTTCCATCTTCCCACTTGATTGTATCCCTTGAAGGTGCAGTTGACTTGCTCAGGAATGAATAACCATTCGACATATCCTGAAATACCACAAACCTGTAATTGCCGGGATGAATTCCATTTTTCATTGTTCGTATTTTTATAATCCTTGATTCGTCTTTAAAATCTCAACTTTATTCGGGACTGCAAAATTAATTACATTAATTGTAATATACAAATAGATTTACAAATTTATTGATCACTCTCTTTATGCTCATTTTTATGTAACATATTGTACATTTCATCTTTGTACCTTATGAATTCGAGATCCTTATTAATCATATAACGGTATGTGATATGAGTTTTCGCTCTCACTGAGCCCAATGCTTCATATATTGCAATCATTTTTGGATTAAAATCACCGGTCCACGAAAGCTCAAGTTCCCTGAACCATGGCTTTTTTATAAACATGAGATAAAGGTTATAAAAGATAGCCGACTCAACTCCACTATTCTGATATGATGGGTGAACGCCTCCCACAATTGCTCTCATCCTTGTCATTTCATGAGTTGCCTTGTAGTATAGGAACTTAAGTTTATTCCACAAATGCAGCCTGCCGTTAAAATGCCTGAGAATCTGGTTAGCGTCAGGGAATAAAATGAAAAATGCTACAGGTTTATCATTATGGTAAGCAAACCAGATCAGCTCTTCGTCAATAATTGCCTTTGCCTTTCCAAGAGATTCATATAGGAAGTCTTTTTCGAGTGGTGTAAAGTCCTGCTTGAAAGCAGCCCAGGCTGAGTTATAAATCTCAATGATATCTTCCACGTACTTCTCAGCATGCCTTAATTCAAAATGCCTGAAGGTGTAACCGGGGCGTTTGGTGAGCCAGGCTGCTATCTTCATGATCCTTGGAGGAAACTCTATAATATTCTTTTTCTCATCCCGCAGTATCCTGTGGTATGAATACTGTTCAAAATAGTTTCTGAAGCCATACTCTTCAAAGAATTTCCTGTAATATGGCTTATTGTAAGGCATCCCGAATCCCTGCTGCATGAATCCATCAACAAGCAGGCCCCAGTTATTGTCATTTTCGCCAAAGTTAACAGGTCCGTCCATCGCTTCCATGCCTCGTTTCTCAAGCCATGCCCTGGCCGTGTCGAAAAGCAAAAATGCTGCTTCTGCTGACTCAATAACTTCAAAATAGCCTATTCCGCCCGTTGGCTGATTATTGGCTGATGACCTGACATTGTCAATAAAAGCAGCTATTCTGCCTGTAATATTTCCGCTAATATCCTTAAGTAACCATCTTGTTGCTTCACCATGTCGGAAGGTATGGTTAACTGAAGGATCAAAAACTGATTCAATACTTATATCAAGCGGACATATCCAGTTAGGATCATCTTTGTAAAGCTTCTTCGGAAAGTCCGTGAATTCTTTCCTGTGCCTGTCTGTCGTTACCTCAATAATATGCATGATCAGATTGTTGAGTCAAGGGCAAAGATAAATAAATAAATTAAGGCGGAGGGCGGAAGGCGGAGGACATGGAGCGTAGAGCGTGGAGCAGGGAGCAGGGAGCGGAGATAAAGGATTTTTTTTCCTAAGCCACACGCCATCGGCCTTCAGCCGCTCTAATGTATATCTATAATTCTGTGATCGATAAGCACAAATATGAGTCCCACCAGGGCACTATATAGAAGATAAAGCCTTACTGGTATGTACTCTGATGGCCTTATATTCATCTTAACCCACAGGTAACCTGCAAGGAATGCCTTTCCTGCCAGGTATACAATAAAAGTTGAAAGGGCAACACCTACAATACCGTAGCCCCACTTTATCATCAGCAGGCTGAGAGGGATATTCAGGACAAGTTCAAAGATTGCTGCAAAAAGAGTTATATGCGTTTTCTTTCTCCCCACAATAACAGTTTGGGGGAAGATAAGCCTGGGTATCACCAGAAGAGAATAAATAAGGAAGATATCTGCACTTTTCTGAAAGTCAGGATTAAACATACGAGGGTAGATCCATCTCGAGAAGAGCATCATCAAAATAGCTGAAGGGAATAGAATATGCATCAGTTTTTTTGACTTGACCCTGATCTTAGCGAGCGATTCCTTCATTCTTTCCCGTGTTGAAAATTCTGGCAGCATAGCATTACTCAATCCGTTTGCAAGCATCAGTACCAGGGGAAACTCCTTGGCTCCGTAACGGAACCATGCAAACATAGCCGGATCGCGGTATACTGCAGATATAATCACTCCATCAGTATACTGAGCAGAGCCACTAATCAGGGAAGTAAGTATCAACGGCGTACCCAGATATAAATGCTCTTTCATAAATTGCCAGGAGATTGTCATTTCAGTATATCTCCTCAGCAAAATAATAAGCCATATCCACCTGCCTCCTGTAACAACAAGCAATCCGTAAATTGACCAGATTATATCTTTTCCGAATGCTATCGGAAGAACGATCAGCAGGAGCTGGGCTGAAAAGGTATACAGTCCATACTGAAAGATCCTGTAGCTACGGTTATTCAGAAGATAGATGTATTCAATCAGGCAGACAGGGCTGCTGAGAAGAACATAAAGAAGGAGGAGATTAAGGTAAGGTACGTTTCCACTAATATGAAAAACGGAGAAGTGATTTTTTAATCCGTGTCCCATTGCAAAAACGAGCAGGCTGAAAAAGCAGAGAAGCAGAAATGCGTTGAATATCTCGGGTGATTTGGAAGTACCATTATCTCCTAACTTCCTGTAAGTTCTGTTCCTGTGATAGAGTGGAAGCAGAGACTGAATTATGCCGGTAACCCAGAAGAAAGTTATCAGTCCTGCGATAAACATAAACATTTCCCAGGTACCGATGTCGGCACGGGTCAGATGACTTTTTGTAAAAAAAATACTGATAATGAGAAAAATAACAGGCTTCATGAGATGGAACATCTGAAGTCCTGAAATATTGTCGATCAGTTTTATTTTCCCCAAGCCAGACTAATTTAGTATCAAAACTCTCTTTCAGTCAAAAAATTGCACCGGCTTATGTATAATTTTTTTAAGCCGGACAAAGATAGTAATTGACCGGTGCAAGATAAAATAAAACTAAAATTTTGTGAAATAGATTTTTTGATCTTATTTTGCACCCTGAAACGGTGGATGTAGTTCAGTTGGTTAGAACGTCGGATTGTGGTTCCGAAGGTCGTGGGTTCGAATCCCATCTTCCACCCAAAATGAAAAGGCCGACCCTGAAGGGCAAGGCCTTATTTTTTTGAGTGTTCAAAACTTGTTTTGATAAACGTAAAAAATAAGGCCTTGATCACGCATCAGCGTGATCGGCCTTTTCATTTTGAAGTCCTCCCCCGGGGATCACCATTCGAACAAAGTGAGAATGGTAATCCCTGGTAAAAAAGTCGCTGTATAATGAATCAACCACCCCGTCACTGAGCCTCACGGCTCAGCGCCACCCCTCCTTCAAAAGGAGGGGAAAGTATAATTGCAGCAAAAGCCTTTTCTGTTTGAGGAACTCAATCCTTCAATATGAGATCCTGTCCCACTCTGGTGGAGGTGAAACTATCATTTCTTTCTCACTGCTGCATACCTGTAGTAGGCAACAATAGAAAGTGAGGTGAGCAATATTACCGCCACATAAACAAATGTTGGCACAGGAACCGGGTCTCCTCCTGCATAAGAGTGTAATCCTGACAGGTAATAATTGACTCCAAAATACGTCATGAGTACAGATGAGAAGGCAAAGAGGGATATCAGATTAAAGGTGTAGACATCTTTCATCCCCGGAATATTACGGCTGTGAACCACTATACTATATATTATAATAGTAATGAGTGACCATGTCTCTTTAGGATCCCAGCCCCAGTACCGTCCCCATGATTCATTAGCCCAGACAGCACCCAGGAAAGTACCTATCGTAAGTAAATAGAGCCCCAGTGTAAGTGTTTTATAATTGATTACCGTAAGCTCATCAATTGTATTTGAGATCCTTTCCCTGTTCCTGTCGGCTGACATGACAAGCAGGATCATGGAAATCAGTCCGAGAATTGCGCCAAGTCCAAGAAAACCATAGCTTCCTGTGATTACAGAGACATGCAGTGTAAGCCAGTACGATTTAAGCACTGGTACCAGGTTGGTAATCTCAGGATCCATGAAACTGAGGTGTGCAACCATAAGTGTCATTGCTCCGAGTACTGCTGTAGCTGACAGGGCGAAGGCTGATCTGCGGCTGAATATGAAACCGGCCAGTAATGTTACCCATGAGATAAAGATCATCGATTCATACCCGTTACTCATTGGTGAGTGTCCTGAAATATACCAGCGCAGTCCAAGTCCTAATGTGTGAAAAATGAATCCGGCAAAGAGCAGCCATTCAAGTACCTTTATAAATCCGGGGAAGACTTTACTTCCCTTTATTACTGTTGTTATCAGTAAAATAAGCAGTACCAGTCCGACTGTTGCATAGTAAGGGAAGAGCCTTTCAAAGAAGCTCATCTTAAAATAAAAAAGCTCGATTTTTGTTCTCCCTTCAGACGGAAGCTGATAACCTGAAAACCTGTTCTGGTAGTCGGTTACAGATACAGCAACCTGTCTGACTGTCGTAATATTGTTATTATGAAACGCCTCGGAAAGTATGGGCATGATTCCCTTAAGATATGTCGAATCATCTTTGTTAACAGCTTTTATAAGTGCTGCCTGAGGATTACCCCAGTCATGAGTACCATCCTTTTTTGGAAATAATTTAAGAAAATCACTATTATATATCATATATACAATATTAATCCTCTCATCAACCTTCATCATCTCCTTATCAAGCCTGGTTCTCTCTCCCGGAGCCTTTGCATACGCTTTGGTTACATCCTCAGAAATCTTGTATGTACCATCCTGAATATTAACAATATCGGAGAAGGCAGCATATTTTCCCCTTACACCAAGTAACTGTTTAAGCTCCTCGTTTGATACCCTGATAATCGGATAATCCTTCCAGTTATCAAAATCGAGATAGATACCAAGGAATACCTGCATGGGTGTCATCCCTTCGAACCTGTTTTCGCGTGAAACCTTTCGAAGGATATCATGACTAAGAGTGAAAAGTGGTTCAGTTCTTCCTTTCTGATCCTGAACAAGTACCTTCCCGAATTCCTCAGCAGCCTTCCTGTCGGGAATAAGTTTCTGGGCTTCTGCACTTTGTAATCCTATCACAAATAACAGTAAGATGACCGGAGCAGTTTTTCTTATTAATGAATTCCAGTGACCGGCTGTTATATTGTGAAATATTGATTTCCTGCTGATAAGGGCAAGAATAATAAATACCATCATAAATGCATAACCTGTATATGTAACAAGCATACCTGCCATATCATGATTTACTGAAAGAATTGTTCCTTTTTCATCAGGATCGAAGGATGACTGGTAAAAACGATATCCCTTGTATTTCAGTATGTTATTCATATAAATAAGATATGGTTTCTCCACATTATTACTCTCATCAAAAAGAACTACATCGCTTTTATATCCTGAGGGGCTTGATGAGCCCGGATACCTTTCCAGTATAAAATCATTAAGTTTAATACTGAATGGAAGTTTAATTTTGTCAGAACCGTAACTTATCAGTAGCCTGTGACCATCTATTTCACATGAACCTTCAGCATAATCTGCATCATCCTTATCCCAGAGGTAAACCGTCTTCGAATCATTGCCACTGAATATATTGAAAATAAAAGCATTCTGCCTGGTATTTCTTTCCTTTGGGTTAACAGCAACAGCCCTGAAGTGACCGGAAAGAACCAGTCTCACCGGTATTATGCGAACTTCCTTGCAGGTCAGAACCTGCATCTGTTTCATTGCAACCCTGTTTGTGAATTCTGCAGAAGATCCCCCATGGCCCATCATCGACATAACCCCAATTCCCGATTCTGAATTTGCAAAAAAAGCAGATGAATCGATGGTAACATTAAAATCAGCGGGACCAGCATCGAATCCGATAGTAATTCCAAAAGATTCTTTCCTCTCCCCTCTTTTAAGAATTACACTCTCCTGTGTTTTCATATCTTTTGTAACCTGCAGGGAAATAACAGGCTCTCCGCCGGGAACATCAGTAATTTCCTCTGCAGCATTAGGAATGATCCTTGAAAGGTCAAGCTGATACTCCCTGCTGTTAATGTTTATTCTGCTGCTGTAATTGTCAGCTGATACTGATGTGAGTGTATACTTTCTTGAGTCGGATGCAACTACCGATCCATTATTATCCATCAGTTTATATCCAATTCTTTGTTCAGTTGAATAGCATTCATCCTGAGATTCTCCCTCACGAATATGTATATTTCCTTCCCAGCCGAAATAGCGTGTGATTCCCGCTCCGGCTATCATCATTATAAAAGCCAGATGAAAAAGAGCAACCGGAAGCTTTTGTTTCCTGAACAGATTATAGTTAACAAGCATCCCGATAAGATTGACAGCGAGTAATATGAGGATAAGTTCAAACCAGCGGGTGTCATATACCATGCTGTAAGCAGTTGCCGATCCGAAATCATTTTCAAGGAATGTGGCTACTGCCATTGACAAAGCAAATATGACAAAAAGGATTCCCATCATCGCCGGGGAGAACATAAACTTGATATACTTCATTGTGCCAGGGTTTTATAAATTAATGTATTTAATATTCTTTATTACATATAGTTCTATGCTCAGGTTCCAGGTTTGGCTTCGTCGTTTCGTTCAAGCAATTTTTCCAGATCGTACCTGAAATAAAACAGAACGCAAATATAGTTTTATAAATAATATATGTAAGGAAGTATTGTAATCATTCATATTCCTTCCTGACTGAAGTCCTTGATTTATCCATTCTCAGATAGTCTTACAAGCTTTTTCCTGTCTAGGATCTTCAGACCGGATGCATCTGAATTTATAACTCCGGAGTCCTCCATCTCTTTCAGAATCCTCACAACACATTCCTTCGCCATGTTTGTCATCTCACCGAGCTCCTGGCGGGTAAGAATCATTTCAAACTCCGCAGCACCGAATATTTCATCAGAAAGATAGAGTAATATGTCGGCTAACCTGCCTGACATCCTTTTCTGAGCCATGCTCAGCATTATATCGTGTGACCTTATATTTCTGCTGCAAAATTCAGACAGCAGGCTTTCAGCAAACTTGCTGTTATTGCGCGCAAGCTGTTTGAGAATATCAGTTGTTACAAAACAAGCCTGAACTGATGTGATAGCAGAGACTGAGTAGTTATGTCTCGAATTGATATACGCCCCTGGTCCGAGGATAAGATTCCCCGGTTTCTCAATATCAAGTATTAAATTTCTTCCTTTCGTACCCTCAATATAACTCTTCGCTACTCCTGTAGCCATGAAAAGGGCATTCGAAGCAGGAGTTCCCTGCTTGATCATGACTTCCCCGGGCTTGAAAGTTGCTTCATACCTGTTGGAATTTACCATTTCAAGCTCTTTCTTCGAAAGATGCCCGAAGTTCTTCCATCCGGCAGTACACTTCTCACAATTGTTTATCAGCTTAAGTCCAACCATCTTGTTATTTAAGTAATTAAATTAAGAATAATAATATTTATCAGCAAAACAAGATACAAATATCATTACAATAAATGATATTTATCAAGATAGATTGTAATTTCTATCAACAATTAATGTTTCAAAGATTATTTTTTACTGTTAATCTTATCACAGAAAATTTCTATATTGCAATAAGAAAAACAAACTAAACAAACCTGATATGAAAAACCTACTTAAGATTTTGTCGCTATTAACAATTGCAGGATTTATCCTGACCTCATGTGAAGGTCCGATGGGGCCCGAAGGACCGGCCGGTAAAGACGGAACCAACGGAACCAACGGTACTAACGGTGTGGATGGTAAGGATGCCAATGAGACCTGCAAGCTCTGTCACAACAAAGATGTGGTGGAAGCTGTTGCTATTGAAT
>CAYLYN010000106.1:0-14214 GCA_964387565.1 uncultured Rikenellaceae bacterium
TCTGATGTGGTCAATTTGCTCCGGCTGAATGTGGTCAATATGTCCGGCTTTTGTAGTCCTACCCAGGTTTTTCAAATGTTCAGCGAGGTAATGCGTCGTTTCTTTTGACTCTGAAAAAACCACAAGTTTACCCTGCTGATTAATTTCATTTTTGAACAATTCTCCATTAATCCTCCGGATAAATTCATCAAGTTTGGGATCTTCAGTTACATTCGTCCAACTATTATTCAATTCTTTAAGGATCCCATAATCTCGTCTTAGCCCTTCAATAAAACCATCCTGAAAGTCTTCTGGTGTACAGATCTCAATTGTCGGATCTGAATCCTTTAAATCTATTAAATGTTGAATTAATTCATCTTCCCTTTCTTCCACAATAAACTCGGTAACATTAATATTAGGAGCAATGAAAATTGTACCATTTTCAAACATTTTGATCATTGCCCATGTTGCTTCAGTAAAGCGAGATAGAGAGGCCTTAAAGGCAAAAAAACTACTATCGATTCTCTTTACGAGAAGGGTTTTCATAATACTTGCCAAAGCAGCCGATGCAACATCAGCATTTTTATATTTCGATTTTTTTGAGGATTTGAGAAATTTTATAGCCTGATATCTGAAATACTTAATACCTTCAGTTTCGTGACTTAATAGATACATCGTCTGGTCATATAAGTCTTCCAGATCGGGCCCAAGCTGATACAGAATTTTTCGTGGTTTATCAATGTCGGGGAATACGATACCTTGTTCTTCAAGGTCAATAACATATTGATCGTGAGATTTCAGGTCGCTTCTTGTCCTTCGAACTGTTAAAGGGGCAATTACTTTATCTCTGATTTCATGATATATTGCCTTTACCCCCTTTTGTATTTCCGATATATTAGGATTGTCTTTTAATCTTCTGTACTCATCTATTTTTCTACGGAAAAAATGCTGAAGATTAGATATTTCAAGAGTTGAATCCTTTGCGTCCTGGAATAGGTAAACCTGATTTGCAATGTCTTCGGGTCTATTATTTAGAGGGGTTGCCGAAATTAAGATTATTTTCTTTTCAGCTTTGAATCCATTCTTCAGATCACGTCTTGTCTTGGTTTTACAGAGTTTTTGTAACTCATTATATGCCTCTGCGGTGTCATTTCTGAATTTATGAGCTTCGTCAACTATAATAAGGTCATATTTTTCAGGATCCGTAATTTTGTGAAGACTTCCATTTGTAATAATTGAGTAATTATGAAACTGGAATTTTTCTAATGTCTCAACCCAGTATTCTTTAATGGAAGGCGGTACAATTATTAGTGTATTTGAAATATATGAAGGGAAGTCGTTAGAATAAAAGAACTTTTTCGCTATAAGTGTGCCAACAATTGTTTTACCAAGCCCTACGACATCAGATAAAAAGAATCCATTATGCTTTTGCAGAAGTTTGAAACCTTCATTAACAGCGTCAACTTGGTATGATAATCTTTTAAATCCTTTCGGTAAGTCAGTTATTGAATTTGGATCAAACTCAACGCTCTTACCAAAATATTCAATAAGGAATTTGATATAAATTTCAAAAGGTGTAAAGCTCTCATTTAAGTATGTTTCATTCTTTACTTTTTCGATTTCAACTGGAAGAATAGCTATCCCTTCTATCCATAGTTTTTCAAACTCATCAGAAGCAAATTTGACATCATCAAACGAGTTCAACAAAACGTTAAATTCATAGTTGCAGTTATCAGTAGAGCCTAACCCGGCTTCAGTGAGGTTTGATGACCCAGTAATAACATATCCAGCTTTATGCTCATTCCAGTTTTGAGGACGGAAGATATAAATTTTAGCATGTAGCTTTCTTGTTGGGTGCGCTTTTATCTGAATCTTTTTTGTTATGATATCATCAATGAATTGGATGATACCATCTTCAACTTCCTTGGCGTAGGAAGACTCCTGAATATCCTTTATGATTTCACTTTGAAATTCAACAAGTGTTTGATTAGCATCTCCCTGGAATAACAATCCTTTTGAATGATACTTGTTGATGATTTTATCGACATTAATACCTACAAGGATTCGTATTTGAGGGACGTCATTTAGGAAGGGTCTTATTTTAAAATACCCTGAAGCTCTGAAATACCCAATCAGAGCGTCAAAAAGCTCAATATCTTTATTATTGTCAAAAACACCTTTGAATTTTTCAAGCAGCGTGTTACTTCCTTCGTTTGTAAAAAATCTTGTGGACATTAATATAAATTAGTTATTAATAAGAGTATGTGGTTTTTGCAAACTCTTAAAATTACATTTTTAAAATGTTAAATTGAGAATAATCAGCATAAAAGTTTTTAACTCAATAATTTGATGAGAGTCTAAAAATGCAGAACCTATATTTCTTAATTGTTATTTGATTTTCTCATTTTATTTGTTTATATTTTATTAAAAGAGAGCAACTTAGTGATAAACGAACAAGAATCTATAAGGATATTAAATGAGGGTGAATACAAATTTACCCATGAGGAAATGCTGCTGATTCGGGAATTGATCACGACTTTAGCTCGGATAGAATTTGATAATTACAAGCAAAATCAAGGCAAATCTTCAAATGATGAATGTAATCTGTTACAAGAGGGTCAGTACAGACGAGCAAGCTGATTGGGGGCATAGTCTTCAACATCAGGAAGTGATGCTGAAGAAATACTGTGAGATAAACAATCACAATATTGTTGACATTTATACAGAGGACTATTCTGGTAAGTCATTTAATCGACCGGAATGGATCAAAATAATGTCCTTTATTAAAAAGAATAGGGGCAAGGTTGATCTAATACTATGTAATCGGTGGGATAGGTTTTCACGGAACCAATATGATGCAATGACAGTTATTAAGGAGCTTAATAAACTTGGTGTAACAGTTAATACAGTAGAACAGCCTCTTGATATCTCAAAATCTGAAAATAAGATCCTCCTCAGTTTTTATTTGACGATCCCAGAAGTAGAAAATGATCGTATTTCAGAAAAAACTGCTGAAGGTTCTTGGCGTGCCCGAATGAATGGGTGTTGGACAGCACAGGCTCCGAAAGGATATATCAACTTCAGAGACAATAAAAGGTCAACACTTCGTTTTAATCCTACTGAAGCTCCTTTGATGATTGAAGCCTTTAGTATGCTAGCGTCGGGTACGTACTCAGCCGATGAAGTCAGAAAATGGTTGAATGATAATAAATTAAAAATCAGTAAGAATACATTCCTTCGGTGTATAAGAAATCCAGTCTATATTGGAAAGATCAGGACAGGGGCTTGGAGGAAAGAACCATCCCAGGATGTTTCAGGGTTACATCCTTCACTGATTTCTGAGACTATTTTTCATCAGGCTAACGATGTTTTGTCAGGTCGCAGAAGGAAAATGAAATTCCATGATGACAAATCAGACCTGTATCCTTTAAAGGGATTATTGAAATGTCCTGAACATGACAGGTCTCTTACTGCTTATGCCTGTCGGAGCCACACAGGGAAGCTCCATCACTATTATCTCTGTTGCAAAGACAAATGTAAACAAAGACATAGGATTCAGGATGTCCATGAGAGCATAGAGGATATCCTATCCAATATTTCATATTCTGCTCAGATCGTCAACCTATACAGAAAAACTTTGGAAAAACTTTTTGAAAAAGATGACTATCAGAGGAGGGACGAGATTCAAAAGACCAGAAAGGAGTTAGAAAAACTTGAACTGCGTAAATCAAACCTTCAGAATGATTTTATGGATCGCATGATCACTTCTCAGGATTATCAGGAAATGAAGGGCAGGGTAGAGAAGGATATTGTTCTTACAAAGGATAAACTGACTGATTTACAGCAACAAAAATCACCCTTCAAAGTTTTCATACAAAAGAAAGTCCCAATGCTGGAAAACCTTCTGGAATATTACAGGAAGTCTGATGGTGCCACCAAGAAGAAAATACTTAATACCATCTTTGCTGAAAAACTGATTGTGATAAATGGGAAAGTAATAGAACCCATCTACACGGAACCGATAAAACTCATCCTTAGGATAAGTAAGTTCATAACAAATTCAAAAGGGGAAAAAGAGGTCGATATAGACTCTAAACTCTTGCGATCCTACCAGAGCTAAAATCAATTCATTTCTAAGCCATCTTGTATTTAGGTTCTGGGGTCTATTCCTCAATTATTATATTCATGTATATCCTTTATCAGTAATCTCATAAAAGCGTCTCAGAAGCAACTGTTCGAGGCCTGGGAGGTATTTTGTACATAATTAAGTCCCTGTAATTGACTTAAGCAGTGGATCGGAAAAAATTTAGTCTGGTTCCCCCGAGCCTCTTATAAATTCCTTCACTTCATCTATTGTGTATGGGGGATACTTTTTATGGATTATAGCATGACAATTTGGACAAACAGGCCTTAAATCATCAATGGGATTGAGAGTGTATTTCTCACCTATCTGTGATAAAGCTAATAAGTGGTGTACATGAATATAATCCCTAAACAAATCACCATAATGATCTCCAAATTTGAATCCACATACAGAACATTTTGCTCCAAAATGTTTAATACAAGCCTCCCTCGCTTGCATATTTCTTTCATAAGCGTTTACTATTATCGAGTATTTTGCTCCTTCCTGATAATTTTCTGGAGCAACAATCTCTTCTGCAATTACTTGATCTGGTGATAGACCATACAATTCAGGGCCATTGTAACCACCTTTAATGAGCCTTGATCTAGCAACGTCAAGTTCTTCTTTTGTAAAGAGATAATTAAAAGGGTATCTCAGAACTAGTGCTTCAAGTGAGATGCCCAACATTTCTTTCTTAATCAGGGTCTTGAAACCTTCGCTTGCCGATTGGTCTTTCTTTTTTGGATCGAGCCAATACTTTGAAGACTTAATACCTCCATCCTGTCTAATCTTTTGCAGATACCTCCGAGCAGAATAACCAACGTTTTTTGCTAAATCATAAGTCTCAAAAATTCTGACGTTGAATTCATTTTCCCAATTAGCCTGTTCATCAGAAATATTATAACCTGATTGTGGTTTACCGAATCCATCATAATACTCCCGATGATTCCATTTATAAGATGGAAATAAAATATTATTTCTTAAAAACGCAAAACCCCATCTAATCGCTAAAAATGCTGGGTAGCTACAATAATTTTCTTCTTTAAGAGACTTTATATCTTCAATATTTCGCTTGAATAATATTGGTGTGAGCTCTTGTCGGTCTGGAGTAAAAGAATAACCTTGTTCAATCCATGAATCCTTTATGAAAGGATTACTTTCCTTATCAATTATACCATCCATAATCAGAGAGTTATAGCCTGAAAGTTAAGAAAGAATTTTGGATATAGTTGAGCTATTTTAACTTATTTCATAGTATCCCTGGTTGCAACTCTGGCAAAAAACTCAGTTTTTCCAAAACAAAAGTTGCAACCATCTTCCTGAAAATTACCATGTATCTCATCCCTTGAAATAGTGAGGGTTTCAGAATGTCACAAAAAGAAACAAGAGGTCAATTTTGACCTCTTGTGCCTCTGGGTACCCGGAGCGGGACTATAACCTGTTTATAATCAATTAATTAAACTTAACTTCCCTTGCCTGTCTGAACGCATTTTTATAATTTTGCAATAGTTCAGTAAAATTCGAAAAAATAAGCTGAAATAAAATTTGTTCTTACCCTGATTCTTACCCTGAGGTTTTTTCTATTAACTTGTAAAAATCTTAACCATTATGGAGAAAGTAATTTTTAAACTAAAGGAACCGCAGAAAGGTGTATCAAAGAGTAGACAGGTACCTACCTTAGTGTATATGTTTTTCACATTTGGGTATTATGAGATACTAAATGATGGGTCGAAGAAATACCTGCCACTCAAGTATTCCACAGGATTAAAGATTACTCCATATTTCTGGAAAGATAAACCGGATTATAGAGCAAGGGAGACAAAAGAATTTGATCATCTGAGTTTCAATAGAAAGCTGAAAAGTCTCGAAAATCTGGCAATTAAGATACATCGTGACCTTGAAGGTAAAGGAAAGATTGTAACTCCTGATCTTATGCGTGATGAAATGAATAAGGCACAGGGTAAGGGTCCTGATATCTATAGAATGAATCTGAAGGACTTTGTTCAGCTGGTAATCAAAGACAGTACAGAAGGCTCCAGGCTTACTCATAACGGAAAGAAGTTGAGTGAAACCACTGTAAAAGGTTACACTACAACTCTTAATCATCTGATCAAGTACCAGGATGAGACGGGAAAAAGTTTGAGTTTTGATCAGATTGACCTTAAATTCTATAAGGCTTTTACGGCCTATATGCATAAGAAAGAATACTCTACAAATACCATTGGGAAAAATGTCAAGAACATAAAAGTCTTTCTTAAAGAAGCCTATAAGCGAGGATTAACAACGAATAAGATATTCGAAGAGGAAGATTTTAGAGTTACAGAGGAAGACACCGACCAGATTTACCTGAAGGATGAAGAGATAATGAGACTTTATAACCTGGACTTAAAAGAGGATAGTCGGTTGGAAAAAGTAAGGGATCTGTTTATTGTCGGCTGTTATACAGGCTTAAGGTTCTCCGATCTTGGTCAGATTCGAGAAGAAAATTTTATAGAAAACAACACACAGATAAGGATAAGAACACAGAAAACCGGGGAGCTTGTCGTGATTCCTATGCACTATGTCATCCGGGAAATTCATAAGAAATATGAAGGGAAACTACCAAGGATGATTTCAAGTCAGAAATTCAATAAATATTTGAAGGAATTAGGTGAAAAGGCGAAGATAAATGACCCAGCTACTATAAGCATTACTAAGGGAGGTCTAAGAGTTAATAAGTCTGTTAACAAGTACAAAATGATGGTGTCTCATACGGCACGCAGGAGCTTTGCTACCAATATGTTCCTGGCGAATGTTCCCTCAATTTCAATTATGAAGATAACAGGACATAAAACTGAAAAAGCCTTCATGAAATACATCCGGATTTCACAGGAAGATAATGCAAGATTAATTAAAGATCATATTTACTTTAATCCATCCTCAAAACTTAAAAAAGCCTGAAATGGTTAAACCACTAATTGATGATATTAAGGCATCATTGGCATATATTATAGAATGGGATGAACACAATATCCCAAGAAACAATAATTCCAAGTTTGAGGTGTATTTTAATGGTTTAAACTCAACAGTCAGTTATGAGAAAAGACTTGAAGAATTGGTTGATTCGGTTAAGAAGAACATTCTTGATGATATTCTGGATAAACCAAAGATTGATCAAATTGAGACTCTAAAGAAAATTATCAATGGAGTTAATTATTACCTGAAGAGATTCATTCAGGTTTCAGGATTCACTACTCATCGGTTTCTTAAAAAAGAGTACTGTAGGAATGATTTTGGCCCATCAGAACAATATTTTGGAACTGCAGCTTCTGAAATTATTTCCGAATATATTGATTTGCAATATAAAAGTCTTGAAAACCTTAAACTGTTCTTGGAGTATCTAACAGAGCTCGCCAGAAGATTACCAAAGGATCCTGGACGAACATATGAATTAAGGTCGCAAATTATTATGTTTTATTTTTTAGTTCAGAATGGTATTTTAGATTATGAAAATCTGGCTACAACAGACGAAAAAAAAGCTATATTCTTGGCTGGCTTTTTAAACAGAAGTTTTTCCAACTTGCGTAGAGATTTAAGGTTTGTGTTTACATCTAAATATCAAAAAGATTACTTTAAAATACAAAACCTTATTGAAGTCCGAGATATTTTTGCAGAAGCCGGAATGAATGATATAGAACATCAAGTCCAGTTAGAAATAGAAAAAATCCAACCTCAAAATTGAATTTTGGGGTATCATTTTACCCACCCCACGCAAACTTCTTAATTACCATTGCCGAAAATATGGACAATGGAACAATTCACCTTTACACAATTTTCACTTGATGACCTCAAAGGAGCAATAAAAGAGGTGATCAAGGCTGAACTTCAAAATTTACCTGAGACACCGATCAGGGAGGAAAAATCAAAATACGCTTCCAGGAAAGAAGTTGCGTCAGCACTTCATATTTCATTGCCTACACTTTATGAACTCACTAAGACGGGAATCTTAACTGGCTATAAAATCCAGAGACGGGTTCTCTATAAATGGCCTGAAATTGATCAGGCTCTGACTCGTGTTGAATCTCTTAAATACAAACGTGGACAATAGACCTTTAAAATCCCATTATGGTTTTGAAGCTATGAAAAAGGGACAGATACATATTCAACTTATTCCTGAAGAAGTTCATAAATTGCTGCCAATAATTGAAAGTATTCTTCAATCTGAGATTAAAGGATTCTTATCAGATAACCTTAGAGAAGTGATCTCTATAGTTGCATGCCATGTCCGGTCGGAAGAAGATTACACTCCATTAAAGATGCAGTATATTAAAAGATTGGTTCCTCAAGGGGATAAATATTTGAATGGATTAATGAAGTTAGGAATCATTCAGAGGTCTGGTTTCCCAATCCCTGGCCAGACATGTTATAAATACAAATTTATAGAAGAATACCAAAGTAAATATTGTCAAGTACCCTTGCACAATCCCAGATTGAAAAGAAGAATTGAAAAAGTCCAGGAGGAGTTCAGAAAAGAGTCTACTAAATTCATTAGAGGTCATTCTGAACAGGTTAAATATCTTAAACAATTAACCATTGCAAATGGCTATCTTGAGTTTATTAATTCAAAATATATCGATGATACAGTTCAATATAATTCTGTTTTAGGGTCAGCTGCACGAATAATTAATCAGGATATTTTCTATATGAGAGACAAAACTTCTGGCCGGTTTCATTCGAATGTAACAAACCTGCCTAAAGGTCTCAGGCAATTTTTGAGAATTAATAATGAAAGTCTGATAAATAATGACATAAAGAACTCACAGCCGTATTTAAGTACACTCATTTTAACCAATCCCGGGAAAGTTTCTTGGATGACAAATAATCCTGCTTTTGCTTTGCTGCTACAATCTTTGAAAGTGTCTTTAGCTCAGGATGTTAAAAAATATATTGAATTGGTAATTTCTGGTCAGTTGTATGAGTATTTAATGCAGGAATTTTTAAAAAATGGTCTTGACCTTTCCCGGGCGGAGACAAAACAACAGGTACTTAGAATCCTATTTGCGAAAAACCGAATGCCAAAAGATGAAGTAAATAAAAAATGCAGGCTGATTTTTAAAGATAGATTCCCGACAGTACATCGTATATTCTCCAAAATCAGAGGGTCGCAAAAGGGAGACAAATTCACAAATTTTAGAAGGTTTGCCATTCTCCTCCAAAGAATTGAATCTTATTTGATGTTGGATGTTATTCTGAAACGAATTTATAAAGAATTGCCTGGGACTATAGCTGTAACCATTCATGACAGTATAATGACGGGAATACTAACCAATAACATAGAAGCAGTGAAAAAAATTATGATTGAGGAACTAACAAGTTTTGTAGGATTCCCACCAAAAATACAAACAGAAAAGAAAGAAGAAAAAGAGGGAGAAAGGGAGGGAGAGGAGAGGGAAGAGAGGAAGAAAGCATATTTAGACCAATACGATGCTACAACCATTGTAATGTTAAATTAATCAACTACTTATTATTGAGGTTGAATTATCTAAAAATTACAATAATGGAGATACTGAAAAAATCATTTAGAAGGCATGGATTAAGTTACGTTCTGATAAAGCGAAATAGTCATATTGCTATTTATGGAGTTTCAGGGACCTATACAGATAAGATACTTCATTACGAAGTAATAAACATTAGAATCAGAAACGATAGATATGGATTACGTGAAAGCATACCTTCAGATAATGAATTTGGAAAAGCAAAACCTGATTGTCATTTCCAGAATATGGATCAAGCTATGTTATATTTCGATGAATGGACTACCAAACTATTAAAAGTGGTAGAGGAAAGGGATCAAGAAGTAATTATATGCCAATAGAGGTGATCCCCCTCCTTATTAGATAAATATGGATGAAATTGGATATATGAAGAATTGGTAGTGAATTGAGGACACAGAAGAGAAACGGCCAAAAGGTAACGGTGCATTCCAAAGGAAGTTAGTTCCACTAATTGGCCAGAACGAAGTTCATTCTTTAAGGTGTCCTGGAACAGCGGTGTGATATTTTGTGTCCACCGCTTTTTGTTTTTGCCCTATCTCAAACTGAGAAGAAAATATTAAGGCAAAAACATAAGGTGAAGATTTAAACTAAAATTTCAATCTGCCCGAGATGCTCAGTATTTCTTGCTTACCTTGTAGAATACTGAATACAATTTAACAGAATTACGAACATTTTAAGTGGCTGATTTTGGACTCTAATTCTACACTGACATTTGTGGAAAATCGCCAAATATATACCATTACCAAACAACTATAACCTCTCATAGTATCAAGTATTCAATAAAAGCTCCTGTTTTTACAGAACCTTTAGTGGTATAAGGAATTTTCTAACTCAAATTAGTCATCTGTCCATAATTGATTTAAGATTCGTATTTTGATTTAGGGTATGTAAAAAACAAAAGACTTCAGTTAAGTTAATTCACAGGGAAATTTTATGTAATTTCATACCTCTTATTCTGATAGAATAATTTTATGGCATTTAATGAGAATACCCGAGTAAAAATTCCTGCCATACTTCATCTTTGTAGATTGGGTTATAATTATATATCTCTGTCGGGTTCGAAATTTGATGTGACAACAAATATTTTCACTGATATCTTCGCCCAAAGCATTACAAGATTAAATCCTGATCTTAAATCAGATGAAATAAAGCGGGCTTATGAAGACATCTCCCTTGCTCTCGATAATGAGGATCTTGGCCAGAAGTTCTATAAAATGATCATTTCATCTTCCGGCATAAAGTATATTGATTTCAGTAGCCCGGGAAATTTTAAAAACAACAATTCTTTTCATGTAGTTACTGAACTTCCATATGTAAATGGGGATGAAGAATTCAGACCGGATATAACAGTGCTTATAAATGGAATGCCTCTTGGCTTCATAGAAGTCAAAAAACCAAATAATAAAGAGGGTATTCTTGCTGAAAGAGATAGAATAAATGCAAGGTTTCGTAATAAGAAGTTCAGGAAATTTATAAATCTCTCACAGATTCTGGTCTTTTCAAACAACATGGAATATGATTCTGAATCAATAGTTCCTATTCAGGGAGCATTCTACTCTACAGTCTCGTATGATAAAGCAGATTTTAATTGTTTCAGGGAAGAACTCAAATTCATAGAATCTGAGGTCTTTTCAGAAATTGGTGACGAAGTGGAAAACCTTGTCCTTCGGGATAATAATCTGGCTTCAATAAAACATTCCCCTGAATTCAATACCAATAAAGCAGTTGATTCACCAACTAATAGACTACTGACTTCATTGTTCTGTAGGGAAAGACTTGCATTAATATTGAAATACAGTATTGCTTATGTAAATAGCGAAACCGGACTTGAGAAGCATATAATGAGGTATTCTCAACTCTTTGCAACCTTAGCTATTGAAGATACATTTAAGAAAGGTATCAGGAAAGGTATTATTTGGCATACGCAGGGAAGCGGTAAAACAGCTCTGGCCTATTTCAATGTTCATTATCTGACAGATTATTTTCAGCAAAAAGGGATTGTCCCTAAATATTATTTCATTGTAGATCGAATTGACTTATTGCATCAGGCTAAGCGTGAGTTCTCGAGCAGAGGGTTGATAGTTCATACTGTGAATTCAAAGGATGAACTTTTAAGAGATTTTAAGATCCGAGGTGCAATTCATAATCTATCAGGGATAAGGGAAATAACTGTTGTTAATATCCAGAAGTTTAAGGATGAGCCAGGACTTTTATCAACTAATGACTACGATATAAATGTGCAAAGAATCTATTTCCTTGACGAGGTGCACAGAAGTTACAATCCAACAGGAAGTTTTCTGGCCAATCTATTCATTTCAGACAGAAATGCCATCCTGATCGGTTTGACAGGCACTCCATTAATTGGAAGGGAGAGAAAATCTCGGGATATTTTCGGAGAGTATATCCACAAGTACTATTATAATGCCTCAATAGCAGATGGTTACACTTTAAAGTTAATCCGGGAAGGCATAGAATCAAATTATCAGATCCAGCTTGAAGCTATACTAAAAGAGGTGGAGATCCTGAAAGGTGATGTGGAAAAACGTATTATTTTCTCACATGAAAAGTTTGTTGAACCGATGCTTGATTATATAGTCCAGGATTTTGTTAAAAGCCGGGTAAGATTTGGAGATCACAGTATTGGAGGAATGATTGTTTGCGATAGTTCTGATCAGGCAAAAAAGCTATTTGAAGTATTCATCAATAAATACAATCCAAAGCAGATTACTTCAGAACCAGTTGCAGAATTTGCTTCAGCTGCTGAACCACTGGAAGAGTATTTATCATACAAAAAGAAAGTTAATAAGACCCTGACTGCATCACTTATTCTTCACGATATCGGAACAAAAGATTTCCGGGATAAGGAGGTAAGAGATTTTAAAGAGGGTAAGATTGACTTCCTCTTTGTCTATAATATGCTTCTTACTGGTTTTGATGCCAAGCGCTTAAAGAAACTATATATCGGCAGGGTTATTAAAGACCATAACCTGTTACAAACTCTAACAAGGGTTAACAGACCTTATAAAGATTTTAAGTTCGGATTTGTAGTCGATTTCGCTGATATCCGCAAGGAATTCGATGCAACTAACAAGGCATATTTTGAAGAGTTGCAAATGGAACTTGGAGACGAATGGCAGAACTATTCAAATCTATTTAAGTCAAAAGATGAGATTGAAGCAGATATAAATGATATAAAGGAAAAACTATTCCATTACGATTTACAGAATGCAGAGATATTTTCTCAACAGATAAGTCTGATTGAGGATCGGCAGAAGATGCTTGAAATAAATAAAGCCCTTTCAAACGCTAAAGATTTATATAACATTATTCGGATGCTTGGCCATTATGAGTTGCTTGAGAAGATTGATTTCAGAAAGCTAAATGAGCTCTTCAACGAAGCCTCCAGGCATCTTGAGCTATTGAATCTAAAAGAATCCATTCAGCAAAATGTTGATAATACAAATTTGCTGAATGTAGCCCTTGAAAATGTAATTTTTATGTTCAGGAAGGTTTCAGAACAGGAATTGATTATTGCTGACCAACTTAAAGATATTCTAAGAAAAGCGAGGGAAGGACTCAGTAGTAATTTTGATAAGAATGATCCTGAATTTGTTTCGCTATATGACGAATTAAAGCGTCTATTTGATAAGAAAAATCTTGATGAGATTTCCCAGGAGGAAATGAAGAAGAATATCGGTTACCTTCGACAGATCTATGATAGTGTAACAGAACTAAATCGAAGGAACAATCTTCTTAAAGCTAAATATGAGAACGATGCTAAATATGCCCGGACACATAAACGGATTTGGGAAAGAGGTGATGTTTCAAAACGGGAGAGTGAAATATGTGATACTCTCAAGGACATAAAAAGAAAAGCAGATGAAAAGGTGCTTGTAAATACAAAGTTGCTGAACAACGAGAGTTATTTCGAAAAACTCATGATCCAATTAGTAATAGAAAGTTTCATGAAATCAAATATCAATTTAGAGCCGGACATCGCAAAATTTATTAATTCATGTATTGTAAAAGAATACATTAACGAATATCAGGGGATTTATATATGGTGACACAAGATTTTTCAAAACAGACAAAAGAATTGATTGATAACCTTAAAGGTGTATGTGCGTCTTATGGTTTAGGAAACGACGGAAATGAGTTTAAAATCATTACCCAGGTGTTTCTGTATAAGTTTATGAACGACAAATTTGGTTATGAAGTTAAATTGCTTGATCCTAAACTAAAGAATGCTGAGAACTGGGAAAAGATAGTTGCGGGTTATACTGATAAGGAATATGAGATTTTATTGCTCAGAATGAACCCTGATAGTGCAAAATTGAAGCGAGAACATTATCTCTCTAATCTCTACCAAAAGCAGGATAGGGAAGAGTATGCTAAGTTTTTTGATGATACACTTCGAGATATAGCGATATTTAATAATGAAATATTCTCGGTTAAAACTGGGACTGGAGCTAAAATAACCCTGTTTGATGAAGTAAGCCAGTTTATTACTGACAGTTCGTTAAGTACAAAAGCCGGACATATTGACCACATTCAGCCGGAGCAAATTGACCACATCAG
>CAYLYN010000107.1:0-14191 GCA_964387565.1 uncultured Rikenellaceae bacterium
ATTTAATAAACATTGTGTTGCGGCCACCCCTCCTTCAAAAGGAGGGGAAACTTACCCCATTGTTTTCTGCAATATAGCTTAGCTTAAGTTAACGCCTATGCCTTTAGGGGGACAGGGGGCTTATACTACTGGTAATGTGTCCTTCAGGGGGACAGAAGGCTTAATCCTTCCATTCCTCAAGCGAGGATTGAACAAAAGATATGATCCTGTTGTTTTCTTCTTTTCCATTGCCGGTAATCATAAAAGGCTCACCGAACTTAATATAGATTGTTTTCTTCCTGTTGAGAGGACCTAACTCTTTAATATACCTGCCATTACCCCAATAATCGGTTTTTATGGCAACCGGAACAACAGGAACTCCTTCTTTCTTTGCAAGCTTTACACCTATGGAATTAAACTCCTCAGGTTTGAATTCGAGGCTCCTGGTACTCTGGGGAAAAATAATTATAGAGACTCCTTTTGAAAGCAGATCAGCTCCTCCGTTCATAACAGCCTCCAGGTCTTTTCTCGGATCAGACCTGCCGACAACCACCGGATCCCTGGAAAGCATGACATCTTTAAACAATGGATGCTTCACAAGGCTTTCCTTTACAACAAATGTCACTCTTCTTAAAGGAGCAATAATACAAGGAAAGATCATTGTCTCGAGCGTGCTCATATGGTTACTGATAAAAAGAACAGGGCCATCATTTTTGAGGATATTCTCCATGCCTGAGATATTGAACCTCCCTCCTGCTTTTTCAATAAACCTGAAAATATAAAAGGAGGAATCAGCCCACTCCTTATCACCATACTCTTTTCTCAGAGCCTGTTTCCTGGTCTTAAGTACGATTGAGGCATACTTGATCGTGAAATATAACCTGTTGTCAGACCGCAGTATATCAATAAGAGTCCGCTTCTGCTTAACAGGTGTCTGATAACTGAATGATCTGAAATATCCTTTTTCCATCAACAGCATTAAGATAAAAACATTTTAAGGTTCCAGCTTCATCATTGCCTCCCTGTATTTGTCCATAAGCTCCTTATTAAGGTAGAGCGGCGGCCTGGCACCCTCAGGAAGAAATGATTTGTATGGATGATCCTTTGAATAATCATTGAATTCATTTTTTATCTCCTCCAGCAATTTAGGGTTCGTAAGAAGATCAAGTGCTGTTGCGGAAATTGCTTTTGCGCCCGCATTCAGACCTTTCCATGCTGCTCTTCCATAATTGGCGGTAACACAGGACCAGTGATGACCAATAACCCCGGGCACTTCTCCCGGGAAATTAATTGTGGCGGTAGGTGCAATCAGAGTAACCTCCCCTACATCTGAGGAGCCGCCTCCCACCTGTATTTCAGAAGGTTTCGATAATCCTTTGGGTTTAACAGGATAACCTGTCTCCTTTGCTCCGAGTTCTTTTTGCAGGGCCAGGGCAAACTGATTTTCCGTATCAGTCCATTCAGGCATCCCGATAAGCTCAATATTTTTCTGAATAGTCTCAGCAAGTTTTTTATTTGAATGGCGCTGATGCGTGGCAGTCAGTACAGTAACTGTGTCCAGAACAGTACCAGATGCCAGGGCAGCTCCCCTTGCACAGTCAAGTACCCGTGCATACATCTCCTCGAGCCTTTCATCTGTATTCCTGATATAATACCAGACTGAAGCCCTGTCGGGAACAACATTAGGAGCCTCTCCTCCTTCAGTCACAACATAATGAAGTCTATGGGTATAGAAAAGATGCTCCCTGAGATAATTTGATGCAATATTCATCAGTTCGACACCATCGAGTGCACTTTTGCCTGACCATGGAGCTCCTGCAGCATGTGCAGTCTTACCCCTGAACGAAAAGATCACTGACATAACTGCAGTCCCGTTTACTCCATAACTTGTCGCAAATTCTGATGAGGCATGATTGTCAATAACAGCATCAACATCCTTAAATACTCCATCCCTTACCATATATGGACGACTAATCAGAGTCTCCTCAGCAGGTGATCCGAAGAACTTAATTGTCCCATCGATTTTATTCTGCTCCATTGTTTTCTTTAAAGCAATAATAGCAGCTACTCCTGCGGTACCCATCATATTATGACCACAGCCATGACCGGGAGCTCCTTTTACCACAGGATCCTGAACAACACTCAAAGGTTTCTGGGAAATCATCGGAAGTGCATCGAACTCACCCAGGATACCAATTACCGGCTTCCCTGTTCCCCAGGTTGCAACAAAACATGTTGGCATTCCTGCAACATTTTTTTCAACACTGAATCCTTCCTCCTCAAGTGTCTGAATGAGAAGAGCAGATGATTTAAACTCCTGCATCCCAAGTTCAGCATAATTCCAGATTGCATCCGAGATAATTCCGTATTTTCTTACAACGTTCGTGTCACTCAGGTATTCAAGCAGTCCCCTTTTGGCTTTATACAGATCAGCTTTGCCCAGGTAATTCTCTTCTTTGTTCTTCTGGGCAGAAGTATCGGAAAAAGAGACTATTAAACCCAAGGATATAAGAAGAATTATTTTTATATTATGGGATGATTTCATATGGCCCTCAATTTTAATACTGAAACCTGAATGTTTTGAATTCAAATCTCTAAATTTAAACGATTTTTTAATTTTACAGACATGAAGAAAATTTTATTATTCCTATTGCTGCTATTTTTAAACAAAGGAGCATTTTCATCAGATCCTTTTACAGGGAAAGATTGCATTATAAAATCAGAATATTTGTGGAGAACCGGAGACATTACTGCTCCATCATGTCATGCTTCAACAATTATATCAACAAGTAACGGATTACTTGCAGCCTGGTTTGCAGGTACTCAGGAGGGGAATAAGGATGTAGGGATATGGATAAGCCGGTATGAAAACAGCAGCTGGTCAGTACCTGTTGAAGTGGCTAATGGTATTCAAAACAGGCTTTTGCGCTATGCCTGCTGGAATCCTGTTTTGTATAATACCGGGAAAAAGATACTTCTGTTTTATAAAGTCGGACCGACACCTTCAACATGGTGGGGTATGCTGATGACTTCGGAAGATGAGGGTAAAAGCTGGACAGAAGGAGCAAGGTTGCCAAGGAATATTTACGGACCAATAAAGAACAAACCTGTTCTTCTTGAGAATGGTGAGCTTATTTGTCCTTCAAGCACCGAGAGAGATGGATGGAAGATTCATATGGAATTTACACCCGATTTTGGTCAGACATGGGAAAGAACCGCCCCTCTCAATGAGCAACCCATTGAGGCCATACAGCCTACTATAATAACTCATAAAGGTGGTAAAATACAATTGTTATGCAGAAGCAGATCATCAAGGATATTAACCTCTGAATCAATCGATAATGGCTATTCATGGGATCCTCTGACAGAGACAGAGCTTCCAAATCCAAATTCAGGGATTGATGCTCTGACATTGAAGGACGGAAAGCAGCTTCTGGTATATAACCACCTCACTCAGGGCAGAAATATGCTTAATGTTGCTGTTTCTGACGATGGTGTAAAATGGCAGGCAGCAGTATTGCTTGAAAATGATATGGAGGGTACGGAATTCTCATATCCTGCAGTTATACAAACTGATGATGGATTGATACATATAACCTACACATGGAAGAGAATGCTTATCAAGCATGTTGTTCTTGATCCCGGCAAGATTAAATCCATCCCGTTTACGAATGGTGAATGGCCGGCTGAAAAATGATCAGTGTGGTTCAATAAGAAGTAATGGCTTTTTTTCCCTGTAAAGGCTGATTCCTTCTTTGATTATATCATAGGCCTTTTCACGGCTCATAAATTTTTCAACAAGTACATCTTTGTGCTCCAGGTTTTTATAGTCTTCAAAAAACCTCTTGAGTTCAACAAGAGTATGAGGAGGGAGCTCTGAAAGACTGTTTATATGATTGACTGACATATCATACTTTGCAACAGCAATGATTTTGTTATCACGCTCCTTACCATCAACCATCTCCATGGCTCCAATTACTTTTGCCTCAATAAGACACATTGGAAAAACATCTATGGAGCAGATCACCAGTATATCAAGCGGATCGTGATCGTCACAATAAGTTTGTGGAATAAAACCATAATTTGCAGGGTAATGAACAGAGGAAAAGAGAACCCTGTCAAGCCTCAGTAAACCTGATTCCTTATCCATTTCATACTTTCCCTTTGAACCTTTTGGAATCTCAATTATGCTCCTCACAAATTCAGGGATATCTTTTCCCGGGTCGACACTGTGCCAGGGATGCCTTTCGCATTTCATATCTGAAATTTATTTGTAATAAGCGCAAAATATAAAAAATATTATCACCTGCTGAAAAAAGGAATAACAAGCAGGATCAAAGATAAGCCAATCAGGAGTATGACAGCGCTCCAGCCGATAACATTCTGAGTAAGATTATTTACATAGCTCCCCATTATTTTCTTATTATTAATGAGAAGCATCATGCTTACCAGTACCACAGGGAGCAGTATTCCATTAAGCACCTGCGACCATATTGAGATTTTGATCAGGGGAGCACCAGGTATAAGAATAATAAGAGCTGATATTATAAGGATTCCTGTGTACAGTACATAAAATTCCTTTGCATCATCCCATTTTTTATCAATACCCGCTTCAAAACCAAATGCTTCTGAAACATAATAGGCGGTGGCTAAAGGAAGTATTGTAGCAGAAAAAACTGATGCAATGAATAGTCCGAATGCGAAAACGTGTGATGCAAGCCTTCCGGCAAATGGCTCAAGTGCCTGTGCTGCATCTTTTGCCTCATTTATCTGTATACCGTTCACATGCAGCACTGAACCGCAGGCAACCATAATGAAGAATGCCACTACCACAGTAACAACACACCCGACAGCTATATCTATGAGTGTAAATTTGAAATTTTTCATTTTCAGACCCTTCTCAATCACAGAAGCCTGCATATAAAACTGCATCCAGGGAGCTATGGTTGTACCAATGAGAGCAATCACTATAGCAAGGCTCTGGGCGTTCATCTCCATCCTGGGCCTTATAACAGCCGATCCTATTGCCGACCAGTCAGGTTTGCTCATTAAGGCCGATACGACATAAGTGAGCAGGGAGGCACTGAATAAAAGAAATATGCGTTCTGCTATCTTATAGGTCCCTTTTACTACAAGTACCCACACGAGAAAAGCAACTACCGGAACCGAAATATACTTACTTACTCTGAATATCTCCATGCTACCTGCCACCCCTGCAAATTCTGTGGTTGTATTACCTATATTGGAGAACAGAAGACCAAGGAATATCAGGAATGTTATTTTCATTCCGGCATTTTCCCTTATAAGGTCGGAAAGCCCTTTGCCGGTTACAATTCCCATTCTAGCATTCATCTCCTGTACGACAAGCAGAACAACGAATGAAGGTATCAGAGTCCAAATCAGACCGTAACCATACATTGCACCTGCAACCGAGTAGGTAGTAATTCCGCCGGCATCATTATCAACACTGCCCGTTATAATACCAGGACCAAGTATTGCAAAGAAGATTGCTATTCTTTTTAAAAAATGTATGTCCTTTAGCCGTTTCCTGAACATAAATCAGCTGATTTCGTTTTTTCTGTTAATCCCTATCGTTTTTTTGCCAATTGCATGCCCTGAGCTTGCCGAAGGGCCTACGGCCAAACTTCAGCTCTTTCCTAGTGTCTTTTCTTTGTCCTTCTGGTTGTTATCAGATCTTCAACAACATCATCAACCACAACCATCCCATGGAGCTGTTCATTATTGTCAACCACCGGCACTGCGAGCAGATTATATTTTGATACAAGCTCTGCAATATCCTGTACCTTCTGATTATCAAAAAGAAAAACAGGATCCTTCTTCATAATTTCTCCGACAAGTGAATCAGGATCGGCAATAACAAGATCCCTGAGGTTAAATGTTCCAATGAGCTCATCATTCTTTTCGGTGACAAAAAGATTATAAAGTTCAGAGGGCTCTGGTTTTTTTGCTCTTAATTCTTTAATAACCTCTCCGACAGAAGTCCCCGGGGCAAAGGAGATGAAATCGGTTGACATCAGACTTCCGACTGAATTGTCAGGATATTCAAGGAGCTCTCTGACCTCCTGCGATGATTCCATATCCATCTCTTTAAGAAGCAGTTCAGCTTTTTCATCCTCAAGTTCATCAAGTATGTCGGCCACCTCGTCAGCCGGCATCTTTTCAAGTACATCAGCAGCTTTTTCTACCGAAAGGTTTTCAAGTATATGTACCTGGGCATGTGGTTCCATTTCCTCGAGAACATCAGCTGCTTTCTCTTCATCAAGAGAAGAGAATACAGACATGCTTGATTTTTTACCCAGATCCTCGAGTATATCAGCAATATCAGACGGGTGAAGCGTATGCAGCTTGGCATAACTCTTCGATAGCTTAATATTAAGATTTGCAAAATCAATAGCCTGAACATCATCCCATAAAATAAATTTGGCAGGTATATTTATACTGAAGAGGTTCAGAAATCTTTTTATATGGATTGCAAGCCCCAGTCTTCTCAACAATCCCTCAATGCCGATATCCACTGCTATAGCAAATGTCCCGGCAGGAAGTGTCACAAGTCTGACATCATTCACCCTTACCAGTTTTCGGCCATTAAGATCAACTATCTGCCTGTCAAGTATGCTTTCTACGAGCAAAAGACCATTCTCAAACTCTTTCCTGCCAAGTTCAATCAGTTCAGAACAGGATACGTTAAGTACCTCTCTGGTCTTTATAATCCTGAATGTACTGAAGGAATAAATGCGGGTATCTTTCCTGATCCTGAGTTTTACACCTGTGACCTTCTGCTGACCTGGATCATTCTGTCCTGAAGGAATGGCATATACAAGTAAATCCCGGATTACACCAATTACCTTTCCGTCAGCATCGAATACCTCTTTGCCAATAATTCCGCTTAAATAAAATGTTGTAAGTGATGTCATAGTCACCTCCTCTTATTGTTTACATCAGGAGGTGACCGGAACGACCGGTTATTCCTCCATGTAAGGATTATAATTTAACCTATCCGCAGGGTCGTCGTCCATAAGACTTAAAAAATTGATTCCGGACACAAAAGTAAATCGCAATATTAAATTCACCAAAATAAATTGCATCAAATTACAAAAGGAATTACTGCTTTTCTTTTTAATGGATAATCTTTAAATTTTTGCCGGTACCATCTGTGAGAAATAATTCCTCTTGGGAAAAGGTTTGCAAAGGTGAATATAAAGAAGGCAAAACCAGGTAAGGACCATGTCATTACAGCCCAGCCCAGCCATTCTATAATCTCTCCGAAATAATGAGGTGATGAAACATATTCAAACATCCAGCCTTCAGGCTTCACATATTCAAGTTTATTCATTCTTCTCATACGCCTCAGCTTTTCATCTGCCGTTTTATTGATTACAAATCCTGTCAGAAAGATTGTAATCCCTGCAATGAACTGCCAGGAAAAAAACCAGTCTGAACTATAATTTAGCAGATGAAAGACTCCATAACCATTAGCAAATCCGTTCAAACAATTGAAGATAAAAGCCATGCCGGCAATCAAAACAGGGTAAGGCTTTTCCCTCCCCGACTGAGTAAATGAATAATAAAAAGTCCTGTGCAGGTAATGAAGCAGCCATAGAACAAAGAAGATAAAGGCAGGAGCAGAATTACTTTCAGCCGTCAGATAAAAATAAACCATAAGTACCGGCGAGGGCAGTTCCATAATCATCCAGGCCAGGCCCGATTTGATTGAAGGACCCCATCCTTTCCTCATGAACTTTCCATAAGGAGCTGAAACATAGAACAATAAAACAAAGACTATTATTGCAAATACAAAAATAAGGCCCAGTAATATGCTGTAAATCTCCTTCATCCTTCCAACTCGTTATTATAAATATAAAATACTGTAAATAATAATATTATCTTAATTTAGCTATTTAAATTCATTAAGCCAGGCAGTATGTTCGATTAGAAAAAATCACTAAATCAACTTTTATAATTGAATTTAATTATTTTTGAGCGTTAAATTTAAAAATAAATCTGAGCCGTGAGATTTTTAAAAGAGAGATTTTCAGTGTACGATGCCCCGCAGAAAGCTATGCAGGCCGGAATATATCCATACTTCAGGGAGATAGAGTCTGATCAGGACACTGTGGTGCATATGAATGGCAGGGAAGTCCTTATGTTCGGTTCAAACAGCTATCTGGGTCTCACAAACCATCCTAAGGTCAAGCAGGCAGCAAAGGATGCCATTGACAAATACGGAACCGGGTGCGCAGGATCAAGATTCCTTAATGGAACCCTTGATATTCACATAAAGCTTGAAAACAAGCTTGCCGAACTGGTTAACAAGGATGCAGCTCTTTGCTATAGTACAGGCTTCCAGGTGAATCTGGGTGTTGTTTCACTTCTGGCCGGGAGACATGATTATCTTATTCTTGACGAACTGGATCATGCCTCAATTATTGAAGGCAGCAGGCTCTCTTTTTCAAAAGTCCTGAAATTTGCCCACAACGACATGGAATCCCTCGAATCAAAACTAAAAGTATGTGAGAGGGATAAGCTCAAGCTGATTGTTGTGGATGGCATCTTCTCCATGGAGGGTGATATTATTAATCTGCCGGAGGTAGTTAAGCTTTCCGACCGTTACAATGCGTCAATCATGGTTGATGACGCCCATTCTCTAGGAGTAATAGGAAAGAATGGTTCAGGTACTGCTTCACATTTCGGACTTACTGACGATGTGGATCTCATAATGGGTACCTTCTCAAAATCCTTTGCATCCCTCGGAGGATTTATAGCAGGCGACAAAGAGGTTATAAATTTCATAAAACATAATTCAAGGTCTCTGATTTTCAGTGCAAGTATGACGCCGGCCTCTACCGCAGCGGTTCTGACTTCAATCGAAATCATGGAAAATGAGCCTGAAAGAATTAAACATCTTTGGGATATGACTGCCCTTGCTCTTGATGGATTTAAAAACTCAGGTTTTGATACCGGAAAATCAGAAACTCCTATAATTCCTTTATTTATTCGTGATGATATCAAGGCCCTGCAGCTTACACAAATGCTTCTGGCTGATGGTATCTTTGTCAATCCGGTTGTTTCACCTGCTGTACCTAAAGAGGACTGCCTGATAAGATATTCCCTGATGGCAACTCATACAAAGGAACAGGTTGAAATATCTGTAGAAAAGATAACAAAGGCAGCAAAAACCCTTGGTATACTGCCATAACTAATGAATAAGGTAATCCTGATAACAGGCATTTCTTCCGGTTTCGGGAAACAGACGGCCAGGCTGCTTTCGGAAAAAGGACATACGGTTTACGGGACAGTCCGCAGGAATACAATCTCAGATATGCCGGTCCATTACCTCACTATGGATCTCACTGATTCAGATTCAATAAAAGCTGCTGTTGCCTCAGTTGCTGAAAAGGAAGGCCGTATAGATATACTGATCAATAATGCCGGAATGCATACCGGAGGACCGGCGGAAACAACTCCAGTTGAAAATATAAGACTTCAGATGGACACCAATTTTATTGGTACGGTCCGTGTTATCCAGGAAGCGCTTCCTGTTATGAGAAAACAGGGAGGAGGAACAATAATAAACTTTTCTTCTATTGGAGGACTGATGGGACTTCCTTACCAGTCATACTATTCAGCAAGCAAATTTGCCATAGAGGGCTTCAGCGAAGCATTGCGAATGGAGGTCAACAAGTACAACATTAAGATCATTCTGATAAATCCCGGTGACTTTCGAACAAGTAATTCTGCAAACAGGAGAAACTATCTGGCCCCTACAGGTCAGGATGATCCCTATAATGAACAGTATAACATAACTTTAAATGTAATTGAGAAGGATGAAGCCAACGGCTGGCCTCCTGAGGAACTGGCAAAAAGAATAGTTAAAATTATTGAATACAAAAATCCTCTGCAAAGGTATATAATAGGAGCTTTTGAACAGAAACTGGCAGTATTTGTCAAAACTATCCTTCCGAGTAAAATTTTCAGGCTTATACTGCAGGATCACTACAAAATCAAATAGATAGCGGGTATTACGGTATTACGGTATTACGGTATTGCGGTGTTTCGGTATTACGGTATGAGGCAAACATCACTGGCTTAAGTCAATGTTTATTAAACTCCGGATTATCAGGTTGTAAGTGAACTGCTTTCAGAAACTTTCTTAAAATACTAACGACATTAGACAGTTTTGAAGATATAGGTTTATCTTTAAAATGAAATAAACTTTCTGAAATGAAACTGAAACCAAAACACCTGATTATTGTAATTCTTTTTCTGACTTGCAACACTGTTCATGCCCAGAAAGAACCTAAAGCCAGAATTAATGACACAACTTACATGCTGACATATGATCATGGAGGTTTAATCCTTTGGGGAAGTGATCATTTCATGGAGCGGCTCAGGAATGCAATTGAATGGCTCGATAAATATAAATCATTTAAGATAGGGCTTGACAATGAGGCATATATATATGATCACTTTGCTGAATCCGAGCCCGAAGTACTGGCTGAGCTAAAGGGATACCTGCAAAAATACAGGGGAAGATTCGGCATTGGTTCAAGTAAATACGGGCAGCCTTTGTCCCAGTTCATCAATGATGAATCGAATATAAGGCAGATCGCCTATGCGCTTGAGGCTGAACAGAAATATTTCGATTACAGGCCACCTGTCTATATGATGAGCGAGCATGCCATGCACAGCCAGATACCCCAGATACTGAAAGGCTTTGGATATGAGGGTGCTATAATGCGGACACATTTTATGATGTATGGATACAATCCCACATTTGATGTTCCGATAGGCTGGTGGGAAGGCATGGATGGTTCAAAAATTGCAACTATCCCGACATATAACGGAGAAGGGGCAGAATTCTTCAAAACCACCGTTGATACATGGATACTGACCCGCTATCCCAGTAAGGAGAGTCCTGATAACATGGAGAGTTTCAGGAAAAAATTCAGTCATATAAATCCTCTGCTTGCATCAAGAGCAGATGACTCAGGCCTCAGAAAAGAAGAGCTTGTTAAGGAGTATGAAAAAAAACCTAAGTTTTCATGGATACTGCTCGATGATCTGTTAAGCAAATATCCTGCACCTGAGGTGGATATGTTAACAAAGCCTAATGATTTCATGGTAAGAATGCCATGGGGATATTGCGGAAACGAGATATGGAACAGTTCAAGGAAGGCAGAGAACAGCGTACTTGTTGCTGAACGACTTGCGGCTTTAAATCTGTTGAATAACGGGGAATCCCATGAAAAAGAGCTTGATGAAGCATGGAAGAACCTTTTACTTGCCCAGCATCACGACATTCAGATTTGCGGATTGCTTCCGGATTCAAGAAGATTGCTGCCATTATCGGTTTCAAAATCGGAACAGGTGATAAAAGAGTCAATGCAGTTCTTTGCGGAAAACATGTCCGGAGGAGGTGTAAAACAAATCACAATTTTTAACCCGCTTTCATGGAGTCAGACAAAATGGATTACAACAACCCTCGATATCTCTGGAGCAAAGCCAAAGAACTATGTAGCAGAATGTGGCAGTAAGGAGTTGCCGGTATATATTATTTCACCCAATGCCTCATCCGATGGGAAAAATATCGAGGTTAAAGCAGTCTTCAGGGTTGAACTTGATCCTTTAAGTGTTGCCTCATACTCAATCAAAGGAGTAGAAGGGACAAATGAAAGAACCATTTCTCCATTTAAATCTGATGTCAAAAACCTCACTGTAATAACCCCCTATTATGAAATCGCTCTTTCAGAAAAAGGTGGCATATCCTCAATTAAAGATGCTAAGTCTGGTAAGCTTCTTACATCAGAAAGAGAGAGGACGGCATTTTTTGAAGGGAAAATTGATGGGGTTGATTGCAAATCTTCAGGGAAATGGATCATCAGGAGATCATCAGCTAATACACCATGGATAACAATGAGTGAACATGGTTTTATCTCGGATATTCCATATGAATTTGAAATGACTCTGTATGAGGATAATCCCAGGATTGACTGCAAAGTCAAATTCGATTTCAACGGGCAGAAGATAGGATTACTTAGCGAGAATAAACGTGACGGAAACTCAGCATTCGTCCATGAAGAGAAGCTGCGTTTTAAGATATTTCCTGATATAGATACAACAGCAATTGGAATAAGGGACCTCCCTTTTGTGATCTCTGAAACTGATAATAAATATGTCGAGGGAAATTACTGGGCAGCAGTAACTGACCATAAAGTGGGAATGGCATTCCTGAATAAAGGTAATATGGGAAGTACCCGCGAAAAAGATAAAAGTTTTTCAATTCCTTTGGCTTATTCGATGTATTACATCTGGGGAACACGCATGCTATACGGGCCCTTTGAATATGAATTTGCTATTTTCCCTTTCACAGGTAACTGGAAAACAGCTGATCTTCATAGAAGAGCTATTGAGTATAATCTCCAATTGCCTGTTTATGAAAATGTTCCTAAAACTGAAAAACAAGGGAAAATAGTTACGCATTTTAATATCTCAGGGGATAAGGATGTACTTCTCACAGCCCTCTACCCCAAAAACGGATACATAATCGCCCGATTTTTCAAATCTGATGAAATAAATCAGGCTTCAACTCTCAAATTAAACATCGAGGGAAGGGATTTAACTGAAACCCGTATGGATGGCCAGAAAATTAAGGAGGTTAACGGGGTTGTAACATTTAAGCCCTGGGAAGTAAAGACTTTTCATATCGACCGGGAATAAATTCAGATTACATGGTATTTCTGTCGTGCGGTCCTTGACTCGTCCCTCTCTCCTATTCTCCCTTTAGCTGTAAATATAAGTAAAGTATTTCTGCAGGTAAGAATGGTATAAGTTTCGTGCCTCCGAAGTGGGGCATGCTCTCCATTCGAAGCTACTCTTTTTACTTTACGAATAGATAATAACTCACTTAAACAAATTCAAGAGAATTTGTAAATGCACCTGGAGATTCCTCGCTCCGCCAGGAATGACAAAAAAATATTGTTAGAATTATGAAACTGAGGAAGCTATATTAACAATAAAGTAATCAGTACTCACAAAAAAACTTTACTAAATATTTAATTATGTCGATTGTATTACACATTATTGTCGTATATTTGTCGTATTGAATCGACATAAAATGGAAAGTCTATTAGAATTTCAGGAAAATTTACTTCGGCAGATAAAGAATGACTTCAGGAGATATTTGCATAACCAGATTAATTGGAAACAGCGGATGATTGGGATTAAGGGACCAAGAGGAGCCGGAAAAACCACATTGATGTTGCAGCACTTAAAATATGATCTTGGAACCCCACCGGAGGCACTTTACATAACTGCCGACCATAACTGGTTCTATAATCACACTTTGTTTGACGCTGCAAGTGACTGGCACAAGCAAGGAGGGAAAATCCTTTTTATAGATGAAGTGCATAAATACCCACAGTGGTCAGTGGAATTGAAAAACATTTACGACGGATTTCCGGAAATGCAGGTTGTTTTTTCTGCCTCTTCAGCATTGGATATTTACCGTGGGGAAGCCGATTTAAGCAGGAGAGTTATGACCTATTTGCTTGCGGGACTTTCCTTTCGTGAGTTTTTAATATTTACAAGAGGGATATGTTTTGAAGCAATAGATATTGATGATATCAATAAAAATCATCAGAGTATAAGCAGACTGATTACTAAAGATTTTCGTCCATTACCGGCATTTCGTAAGTATTTGGAACTTGGCTATCTTCCGATTATTGCCGAAGGAGAAGATACCTATTTGCTGAAATTGAAACAGGTAATAAATACAATTGTCGACATAGACCTTGCCTATATCGCTTCTTATAATTCAGGAACTGCAATTAAAGTCAAGAGATTATTAGGTGTTATAGCAGAATCAGTTCCATTTAAACCAAATATTGCATCACTGGCCAGGAAATTGGATTTAAGCAGGGACAGTGTTTATCAATATATCTATCAATTGAGAGATGCAAGATTGCTCAACACAATTAGTTCTGAGGGGAAAGGAGTATCTACCTTGCAAAAACCTGACAAAATATTTCTGGAAAACAGTAACCTGGCATTTGCACTTAAGGAAAACCCTGACATTGGCAATGTCAGGGAAACATTCGTTCTGAACCAAATACTTAATGCAGGATTACCTGTCAGTTCTCCGGCCGAAGGCGACTTCATTACCAATGGATTGACAATAGAAGTTGGCGGGAAA
>CAYLYN010000108.1:0-14183 GCA_964387565.1 uncultured Rikenellaceae bacterium
CCCGCCGGTTCTGAAAAAGAATGATCTGTTCGTTTTTCCCAAGAGCATCATCAATGGCATGCAGCAATTCGGGAGTGAAATGTGAAACCATCATCTTTCTTTTGTATGCCTCACGTGTATTGGCAAGTATGATCTCAGGAAGGTTCACCAGGCCATACCGTTCCATCAGCTCTGTCAGGCCATACTTTCCGCTAATGGCATTATAATAACTCTCGATGGATGGAGAGGCGGAACCCAGGATTGTTTTTGATTTATGAAGTGATGCAAGTATAACAGCAGTATCCCTGGCATGATACCGCGGCGCAGGATCGTGCTGCTTATACGAACCGTCATGCTCTTCATCAACAATCACCAGACCAAGGTTGCTGAAAGGGAGAAAGACGGATGATCTTACGCCGAGAATAAGCCTGTAACTGTCTGATGGATCATCACCTGAGACCTTCTGCCATATCTCAGCCCTTTCAGGATCACTGAGCCTCGAGTGATAAACTCCTGTCTGGTTACCAAAATGCCTTTTAAGCCTCTCTATTATCTGAGTGGTGAGGGCAATTTCGGGAAGCATATACAGCACCTGCCTGCCCATTTTGAGCTGCTCATCTATAAGGTGAATATATATTTCCGTCTTCCCGCTGGAGGTAATACCGTGCAAAAGAACTATATCCTTCTTCTTAAGATTAGTCTTAACCGACTCACAGGCAGCAGATTGTGCTTCACTCAGTTTTCTTACCGGTTCAATCCTCTGAGATACAGGCTCAATCCTGGAAACCGGTTGTGCGAAGACTGATAATATACCTTTTGAAATTAGAGCGTCAAGAATATTAGGAGATATTCGCGATTCTGACAGGAGGTCTGACTTCCTGATACCTCTCTTTGCATTGTCAGTTCCAAAACCAGTCAGCGACAGATATGCCAGAAGCATCTCCTGCTGCTTTGCTGCCCTCTTCAGTGTATCAAGGATTTTATTCATTTCATAATCCCTGAACTCCCTTGATAACCTGATAAAACTCACCTGTTTTGGCCTGTAACTATTCAGGCTTATCTCTGCGGGAAGTGCAGCTTTCATAACCTCTCCTTCGCTGCACATGTAATATTCGGATATCCATGACCAGAGATCCAGCTGAAAAGTATTTACAGCTGGCGCGCTGTCGATCACACTTAATATAGATCTGATCTTGCTTAATGAAGGCTGTATGTAGTGGACTTTACAAACGATACCTGTGTAGAGGCTATTTTTACCGAATGGTACTGTAACTCTCATGCCTGGCTTCAGTCTCTCCGATATATCTGCAGGAACACTATATGTGAATCTTCCCCTTACTGCCAGGGGCAGGATAATATCAGCATAGAGAGTCTGTGCCATCTTTAAACTCAATGCAAAGTAAGATAAATAATTGAGGATCTAGTTCGGTCTTATAAAACTTGACATGACTGTAATCAGATGATCCCTTCTTATAGGTTTTATAAGACAGGCATCACAACCCGCTTCAAGTATTATATCAGTGTCATTTTCAAATACAAAGGCAGTCTGGGCAATTATAGGCAGGTTGTTACGTATCTTTTTTATCTCTTTTGTGGCCTCAATTCCGTTCATCTCCGGCATTTGCATATCAAGTATAACAAGGTCAAGATCAGGATTTGCTTTGATGATCTCTATGGCTTCAAATCCCGATCTGGCGGTAAAAATTGAAATTCCTGTATCAACAAGTATCCGGTTAAGGTAAATAAGTACATCCTTATTATCGTCAACCAGAAGGCATTTTTTACTTTGCCAGCTTACAGGACTCATCATCTGATCGGCTATACTATGCTTTGATTTGGCTTTGGAACCGGCAGGCCTGTATGGGATATTAAATGTAAACTCCGAGCCAATTCCCTTTTCTGATGTTACATATATTCTTCCTCCCATTCTCTCAATTACCTCTTTGGCAAGCGTTAACCCCACTCCCAGTCCTTCGAATGGTCTCTGATTTCCATCCACCTCCTGCCTGAACTCTTCAAATATCCTTGCCAGATTCTCCTTGTTGATCCCTATACCAGTATCTTTAACTGTGAATAAAATATCATCATTATCAACTGTATAGATAAATTCAATCGATCCATCGAGGGTAAATTTTATTGCATTGTCCATCAGATGGTTCAGCACCCTCTTAAGCCATACCCTGTCAGTGAATACAAGATCATTAGTTTTATCTGTATTGTTCTTGACATTCAATATAATGGGTTTGTCAGTACGCTTAATAATGATCCGTGCATCCTCAACAACCTCTTTTATAAGTTCGGAAAGAGATGCCTCTTCATAGGTAATCTCAATCTGAGAGCTTGAAAGACGGGAGAGGTCAATAATATCTCCTATGATTTGCAAAAGCTTTTCACTATTAAAATTTATATGCTCAACATATTCCTCTCTTGTCTCTTTTTGGATATCATCATCCAGCAGAAGATTGGCAAATCCCACTACGCTGTTTAAAGGAGTTCTTATTTCATGAGAAATATTGGCCAGGAAACCAGCTTTAAGCCTGTTGCCTGCTTCGCTTTCTATATTCGATTTAAGCATCTCATCCATTCCCTTTTTAAACTTTGTTATATCGCGTATTACAGTAATGGATCCTATCATTTCTCCCTTATTATTTCTTACTACAGCAGAACGGGCAGATAATGCAGAGTAATTGTTTCCGTTGCTCCTGATGCTTATATCATTTTCGTAATACCCCTCCCTCAGCAATGCTTCGTCCCTCTTAACCAGATAATCATTGAATTCGGGATGAAGATTAGCAATAAACTTCTTTATAGTAAAAGAATCCCTGTCAATTCCGGCAATAGAATAAAAAGCAGGATTTGCATATTTAAGTAGATTTTCAGTATTAAAAAATGCTATCCCGTCGTTAACTGACTGAACGAGGATCCGGTAGAACTCTTCTGATTCATAATGTTCTTTGTCAATCTGGTCTTTTTGATAATTCAACTCATCTTTTATTTTCAGAAGGTCATGGTTCTTATCAAGAATATTTTTATTATGGGCCAATAACTCTGCATTCAGCTTTCTCAATTTCAGGGAGAAATATGTCACGAGAAGGCTGATTACAATAAGAGCGACAGATATTGTCAGCCAGATATTAATAACTGATGAGGAAACAGTATTTACACCTATAAAAGCAGTATCTTCAACAGATCCGGAGAATGCAGGGGCTGAAACAAAAACTAACAATAGTATAGCTGAAAGGTAAACAAAATACCAATCTCTTGATCGTGAACTGTAGTCCGAATCCTTCACTCTCATATAATATACTCTTAATTTTTTTTCAGAATACTTTCACACTACAGAATTGATGCAAGTTAATAATTTATCTGATTCCAGATATAAGAATTTATCATCAACTTTTCAGAAAAGCCGGCGCCTTTAAATATCTCTGTTTCAGCTATCATATTGTAATTCTGAAAGGTATTAAACCAATGATTCAGCAATTGCCTGATTACGGAATCCATTATTATTATCAAAAAATGTTAAATTGCACACGTTTTGGAAAAGTTGATTTCAGTTAATAACTATATTGTCTGTTTATTTTCTCACCAGTTAAATAAAGGTAATGGTTCATTCTGGAATCGTTTAAAAGATCAGCGAGAGAAATGGATAAAGATGATAAACATTTTTCAGGGGGGAAGCGATACAGGAACAAGGATATCACTGTTTACTGGAAGCCGTCAGCATGTGTCCATGCTTCATATTGCTACAGGGAACTTATTGAGGTATTTGATCCCAGCCGAAGACCCTGGGTAGATATGGAAGGCTCAACAACTGAAAAAATTATTGAGGTTGTCAATCTTTGTCCCACAGACGCTCTGTGCTGGAAATATAATGATGAAGAAAAGAATGAAGATGTAAGGGCTGACCAGTATAATCATGTCAAATTCCGGAGACCCGAGTTAATGCAGGCAAATAATGAAGCGATTGAGGCAGAACCTGTTTCTGTGAAGGTTATGATCGATGGTCCGATTGTTATAAAAGGAGATTTTGATATGATCAATGGTAGTAACCGAAAAGAAATACGGGATGGTCTTATCTCTGTTTGCAGATGCGGCGTAAGTGACCATCAGCCCTTTTGTGACGGGAAACACAGGAAAACAGGTTTTAACGGTTAGAGGCCATATGGAAGAAAAAATTAAGAAAGCACAGGCTGTTGTTGAGATAATTGAATTCGGCCCTTTGAAAATAACCGGAAAGTTTATCCTTAAGGATCTTAAAAGGAATAAGGAAGAATCGCCGGATGAGATTTGGCTTTGCAGGTGCGGTAAATCGAACGATAAACCTTACTGTGACGGTTCGCATAAAAAATAAAACTTACCTTGAAACCACATGAAAACAGTTCTGGTTTCTCTCATATGTGGCCCAGCATCTACCTTCATTCTTCAACTGTAGAATTATCTCAGCAAGAGCCTCCTTCATAAACTTGTGATCGCAGTTTGTAATAGTCATTTTACTGACAACAAACCTCTTATATGTTATATCAAAGGCATTCCCAAATTGATGCGGACTCTTTTCCGAAGCATTTGAGTTATTTCTTCTAAGCAGTCTTATATTGTCACTCTTTCTTGTCATTGAAGTAACAACTACCTTTGCACCGTATAGTTTTTTTGCAGTTGTCTTTTCCCTGAAACGCCTGGAAATTTCATCAAGCAGTTTTTTACTGTCGCGGGTCAGGTATGGTGAGCTGAAAGTAAGCTTATCTACCAGGTAATATTTACCTCCTTTTACCCTGACCAGCCTGCCCTCCTTTACCCTTTGCATTATCTCCTTATCATTTCTGCAAGGGATAATCCCTTTTGCTTCTGCGGCGGAAATGTAATCGACAAGACGGTCATTAAGTTTCCGGCTGAAATCCTTTTGTTTGTAATCGAAACATCTCCTGCTGAAATAGGATAAAAAACGGTTTGCAGGATTTTTGTTGAAAATCAGAAAGAGCGATGTAATAAAGAACAAGGCAACAGCAGCCTTAAAGAGGTTGAATCTTCTGCGATTTTTAAATCTGATCAGGGGAAGCCTGATGCCGAGAAATCTCTCTTCTTTGTTCTGAACCACAAAAAAAGAGCTTACATGTTCAATACCTTTGTAACCAGTTCTGCAGCCTCACTGAATGTGACTGCCGAGTATACCATAAGACCTGAATTATCAATAATCTGTTTGGCTTCCTCTGCATTTGTACCCTGGAGCCTCACAATAACAGGCACGCTGATGCTGCCGATTGATTTATAGGCTTCCACTACTCCGTTAGCAACCCTGTCGCACCTTACAATGCCACCAAAAATATTTATGAGTATAGCTTTTACCTCCGGATCTTTAAGAATAATCCTGAAACCTGCCTCAACAGTTTTTGGATTTGCACCTCCTCCTACATCAAGGAAATTTGCCGGAGCTCCCCCTGAAAGCTTGATAATATCCATGGTAGCCATTGCAAGACCTGCACCATTTACCATGCATCCTACATTTCCATCAAGCTTAACAAAGTTCAGGTTATGTTTTCCGGCTTCCACTTCAACAGGATCCTCCTCATTGATATCCCGCATGCTTAATAGTTCAGGATGCCTGAAAAGAGCATTGTCATCAAGAACAAGCTTACAATCTACCGCCAGTACTCTGTCATCGCTCGTCTTTAGCACAGGATTCACTTCAAGAAGCTGTGCATCAATCCCTGTATATGTCTCATATATCCCCTGCAGGAATTTCTGCATGTTCTTAAAAGCAGCTCCTGATAATCCTAAATTAAATGCAATATTTCTTGTCTGGTATTGCTGTAATCCTATCGCAGGATCAACCTCCTCTGTAAAGATTTTATCCGGCGATTTCTCTGCTACCTCTTCTATTGACATTCCGCCTTCAGGAGAATACATAAAAATGTTCCTGCCGGCATTTCTGTTCAGTAAAATACTAATATAAAATTCCTTTGGATCAGATTCTCCCTTATAGTAAACATCCTGGGCAATAAGAACCTTATTGACCTTTTTTCCCTCGGGACCTGTTTGAGGAGTAACCAGCTGCATGCCAAGTATCTGCTCTGATATCCTGGATACATCATCAATAGACCTGGCAAGCTTTACTCCGCCTCCTTTACCTCTTCCGCCGGCATGAATCTGAGCTTTTACCACAAAAAAATCAGACCCGAATTTCTCATGGAGCTGTTTTGCAACTGTAACAGCCTGTTCAGGTGTTTCCGCAACAAATCCCTCCTGTATTTCAACATTATATGCCTTAAGCAGCGACTTCCCCTGGAATTCATGAATATTCATGTCGTTGAAGATTAATAGATAAAGTACTCTTATACATATGTTTCAATGTCGGCAAAATAGCAATAATTCCATTATTATTTAATTAATTTAGCATAAAAAAATCATGCGAAAGCTGCTTAACTCTGAACTTGAAAGGAAAAGCATTCAACAATTCAGGGAATCGCCGAAACTGCCTGTTGTAGTTGTACTTGATAATATCCGGAGCCAGAGTAACATCGGTTCAGTTTTTCGTACTTCAGATGCATTTCTTATTGAGGCAATATATCTTTGCGGCATTACTGCCCAACCTCCACACAGGGAGATCCAAAAGACTGCACTGGGGGCAACAGAATCGGTGGTGTGGAAGTATTTCCCGACAACAACCGAAGCTGTTGATTACCTGAGGAATAAAGGTTATATTTTAATAGCTGTTGAACAGGCAGAAGGTTCAGTTAATCTTCAGGATATTAATATTGAAAGGGGAGGGAGATATGCACTCATATTCGGTCACGAGATAAATGGTGTTGCACAGGATATTGTTGACCGGTGCGATATGTGTACCGAGATTCCTCAGTTCGGTACAAAACACTCATTTAACATCGCTGTGAGTGCAGGCATTGTTCTGTGGGAGGTAAGCAAGAAGCTGGCGAAATAAAAAAAGGGCCGCCAGTCAGCGACCCTTTTTTATTATCTCGAAAATATCTTACTGCACTGTTGATTTGAATGTGTCATCGTTGAAGAACTTGCCAAACTCAAGGTCAGTTTTTGCATATTCCTTCCATTTACCATCGGTAGCAACAGCTCCACGAAGACCTCCAAGCATATAATTCCTGTCATCAAGACGAGCACCAACAACACCCTTCAGGTAGTCTTTTTTACCTTTGCAGCTTTCCTGCATACCGTCAAGCATAACTTTTGCTTTATTTACATCGCCTTTAAGAACAAGTGCAAGAGCATTATTGAAGCAAGGCTCAGAACCAAAGTAGTTCACAGCCTTGTCATATTCACCCTTTGTTATGGAAACAACACCCATACCCCACTTTGATTCAGCTGTTGCTGCTGTCATTGAAGTGAAATATTCTTCAGCTTTTGCAAGGTCTCCTTTTGCGAGTGCGCCCATACCGAGGTTATTCTTGACAACATCGTTGTTCTCCATAGCTTTTGCTTTTTCGAAAGCCGCAACAGCATCATCAATTTTACCAAGAGCCATAGAAACATAACCAATATTGTTCTGTGCGCGAATGCATTTCGGGAATGCAGATGCGGCAGCCTGGTAGAATTTAAGCTGTTCATTCTGATCTTTGGTAAGAGTTGCTGCATAAAGCATCTCCTCTATTCCAAGGACGCTGGCATCACCTCTCATTGCTGAAAGGATCTGCTCATCGCTGCGGCCCACCTTGTCAACATTGACAACCATTTTTGATCTTCTCAGTTTTGGAAGAATGTCTGTCTTGAGGTTCTCATATGCAGCTGCCATATTCTTGATTTCCCTTTCTCGTACTTCAGGATCAGCATACATTGAAAGTACACGAAGGATCAGGTCTTTGTCAGCCATAGATGAATTCTCAACTTCTGTTTTGAAACCATCCCAGTCTTCAGGGGTAGTTTTTTCATCAAAAAACCCTGCAGCTTTTGCGGCCTCAACTTTTGAAAACTCTTTCTTGATAAATTTATCAGCTGTTTTTCCCCTCTGTCCTGACAGTCTTTCGTTAAGACTGAATGCACCATCGGGAGAAGCATATGAACTGACAACAGTTGTCTTGAACTGGCGGTTCGGATCAGCATTTACATCAGCAATATACTTTTTGAGAGCTGTGATATCTTCAGCCTTAAGTTCTTTTGCCTGCAGATCAGACCTGTTAATTACGTAATTGATGTCAGCAACACCTGTTTCGGGGATAATTCTCACGAATTTGTCTTTCATCAGAATTGGTCTTCCGTGAATCTCTACAAGAGTTGATGTGGCAATTACACCGTCAGCCAGTTTCACAGGATCAAAGTCAAGTGAAGTAGTTCCCCTCTGTGCTTTTACCTGCAATACAAGTTCTGATATCTTCATAGCTTCCTTGTAAGGTACAGAGCTGGTGTAGGTAAAGTCGCCACCAGTGTAATTAATAACCTTATTATTTGCCTGAACACTCTCACCCTGGAGAACCTGTACTTTATCAAAAGCGATCTCACCGCCTGAATACTTCAGAACTGGTGTTGCTGTCAAAGTCGTTTTCTTATCGAAATAATTTGAAGGAAAAGTACCTTTGATTGTCACTGTAACCATTCCAGCATGAGCTTCAAGTACTTTAGGTGTGACGTCATACTTAATCTGACTGGCATTCTTCTTCATTTTATTCAGGCCGCTACAACCTGTCATCAGAGTTGCGGCAAGGATTAGGATAAAAAGGCTTCTGATTTTTTTCATAGTTAATAGTGTTATTTGTTAAATATTTCTGAGATTTCTGTTATTATGAACAAGATAGTAATTTTTAATGTAAGGACAAAATTAAAAAAATTATGGAATTATTTTAGTCATTTTTCAAAATTAATTATAAAATAACCATATTAAGCCCTGTAGGATAATCCTTTCCGAAAATAGCATCTGTCAGTCTTCTGTAATCATTTTCATTTTCTACAAAATCAATTGATTCTATATCAATTACAAGATATTTATTCTCCGGATTCTGCCTGAAAAATGTAAAATAACTTTCCTGAATTCTCTGAAGATAATCTTTTGTAATACCAGTTTCATAATTACGTCCTCTTTTTTTAATGTTTTTTAACAGTCGCTCAGGAGTAAGATGAAGATATACATAGATATCCGGCTTTGGTAATGAACCATAGATAATATAGAAAATCTGCCGGTACAGGTTGTATTCATCTCCACTGAGTGTTGAGGAGGCAAAAACGAGCGACTTCATGAAGTAATAATCGGCAACTGTAAATGCCTTGAAAAGATCCTGTGGCACCAGCTCTTCCTTCAGCTGTTTGTAACGGCTTGCAAGGAAGGAAAGCTCAAGCGGGAAAGAGTACTTTTCCGGGTCATTATAGAACTTGGGAAGGAAAGGATTATCTGCAAAATGCTCGAGGATAAGCCTGGCATTTAATTCTCCGGCTATCCTGGTTGCGAGCGTGGTCTTTCCCGCTCCAATATTACCTTCAATTACAACGTAATTGTATCTGATATCCATTCTTTCGTGGTATTCACTGATCAAGGAATCAAATTTAAAAACAGTATCGCAAATTGCAATAAAAAAAGAGACCTTTACCGGGTCTCTTTAGATTATACTTTAATAATATTCAGAATATCATCTGCAACCGGAATAATTTCTAATTATCCCTTCTGTTATCATTATGCCTTCTGTTATTGTCATGTCGTTGCTCATGATTTCTGTTATCATTCTCCTGCCTGGGCGGCCTTGGTAAAAGCTCCTTACGGGACAGTTTTATCTTTCCTGTTTTCTGATCTATTTCTATGATCTTAACTTCCACTTCCTGTCCTTCCTTCAGAACATCTTCAACTGCTGCTGTTTTCTTCCAGTCGATCTCTGAAATATGAAGTAATCCGTCTTTATTTGGCAGGATCTCAACAAATGCGCCAAACTGAACTATGGTTTTTACTTTTCCCATGTAAACCTGGCCTACTTCAGGTATGGTGACAATCTTCTTAACCCAGTCGAGGGCAGCAGTAATAACCTCTGCATTTTCACCGTAAATATTTACATCACCATGACCATTTATTTCCTCCACAATTATAGTGGCACCTGTAACACGCTGAATCTCCTGGATCACTTTGCCGCCAGGACCAATAAGAGCTCCTATCATCTCTTTCGGAATCGAAAGCATCTCGATTCTTGGTGCATGAGGCTTCAGCTCAGGACGAGGCTCGGCAATTGTAGCGGTCATAATATCAAGTATATGTAACCTGCCGGCTTTGGCCTGGTGGAGAGCTTTGGTCAGTATCTCAAATGAAAGACCATCTATCTTAATATCCATCTGTGTGGCTGTAATACCATCACGTGTTCCGGTAACCTTGAAATCCATATCTCCGAGATGATCCTCATCGCCGAGGATATCAGAAAGCACAGCATATTTTCCAGTATTCTTATCAGTTATCAGACCCATGGCTATTCCGGAAACCGGTTTCTTTATCCTGATTCCTGCATCCATGAGAGCAAGCGTTCCCGCACATACTGTAGCCATTGATGATGAACCATTTGATTCGAGAATATCTGAAACGACCCTTATAGCATAAGGATTTTCCTCATCAGCAGGCATCATATTCTTAAGTGCACGCAGGGCAAGATTACCATGCCCTATTTCTCTTCTGCCGGTTCCCCGGTAAGGCCTGGCTTCACCAGTGGCAAAAGGCGGAAAGTTATAATGAAGAGTAAATTTCTCTGTTCCCTTGTTAAGAACGTCATCAATTATCTTCTCATCAAGTTTTGTTCCCAGAGTCACTGTAGTAAGCGACTGGGTCTCACCTCTTGTAAAAAGTGATGAACCATGTGTTGCCGGAAGCGGATCAATTTCACATACAATTGGCCGTATCTCTTCAGGCTTTCTTCCGTCTAACCTGGTGTTTTCATCAAGCAGCAGCTTACGTGCAGCTTCCTTGAGCACATCATGATAGTATCTTTTTGCCAGCGTCTCATTAACAGGATTTTCTTCTGTATACTGGGCCAGGAATTCTGTTATAATAGACTCAAATGCATCAAGCCTTTTATGCTTATCCGCAGTTGATGATTTTGCAGCCTGATAACATTTATCGTATGTTTCATCCCATACCTTCTTTCTCAAATCCTCATCATTGACCTCGTGGTTGTAGGTTCTCTTTACAGTTGAGCCTACCTCTTCCGCAAATTCCATTTGTGCCTTGCATTGCAATTTGATGGCATCATGAGCAACTTTGAGAGCTTCAATCATATCCTCTTCGGAGACCTCTTTCATCTCTCCCTCAACCATCATTATGTTCTCATAAGTGGCTCCAACCATCAGGTCAATATCAGCATCCTTCAGCTGCGAAACGGTAGGGTTTACAATAAATTTATTGTCTATTCGTGCCACCCTTACCTCAGATATCGGACCTTTAAAAGGAATATCCGATACAGCAAGAGCTGCCGAAGCTGCAAGTCCTGCAAGGGCATCCGGAATAATCTCAAGGTCTGCGGAAACAAGGTTTATTGTAACAAAAGTTTCGGCATGAAAATCATCAGGGAACAGTGGCCTCAGGGCCCTGTCAACAAGCCTTGATACAAGTATTTCATAGTCAGAAGGTCTTGCTTCTCTTTTAAGAAATCCGCCTGGAAAACGTCCGGTCGATGCATATTTCTCTTTATATTCAACAGAAAGAGGCATGAAATCAGTGTCTTCCTTTGCCTCTTTTGCTGCCACAACTGTTGCAAGCAGCATTGTTTTTCCCATCTTCAGGAGCACAGAACCATCAGCCTGCCTGGCAAGCCTGCCTGTCTCAAGTGTTATTGTTCTCCCGTCACCGAGATCAATAATTTTCTCTTTTACTTTAAACATTAGTTATGCTTTTAATTGATTATTGAAATTACAGAAAAATTAAGAAAATACGAAAAAAGGCAATTCTCGATTGCCTTCTTCCTCTATTTACGTAATTTCAACGCTTTTATGATTTCGCGATATCGCTCGATATCTTTGATTTTGAGATAATCAAGAAGTCTTCTCCTTTTACCTACAAGCTTTATAAGTGCCTGCTGGGTACTGAAATCTTTTTTGTTCTTCTTAAGATGTTCGGTGAGATGATTAATCCTGTATGAGAAGAGCGCTATCTGGCCTTCTGCAGTACCGGTATCGATTTCAGACGTTCCGAATGTTTTGAAAAACTCCTGCTTCTTTTCTGTTGTTAAATACATGTCTCTAACCAAAATATTATTAATCCAAATATAAATCGAGTCTCCAATTTTGGAACGCAAAAATAAGGCTTTTTTATGTAAATTGTTAAACAATTCTATTTTTTTTTACAAATTTTCTTAAAAAAACTTCAGGGAATAAAATAATGGCTGAATATTATTGAACTCCTTACATTATAAAGACGCAAAAATTAGGCCATTAGTTGCGTGATACAAAAGATTTAATCGATTATTAGTCAAACGAAAAGCTCTGTTCGTCAAAATGAAAATATTTTTTTCTTTACGGTTCAAGCAGGAGTTCATTCTGTTCCTTTAGCTTCACCCCCCTGCTTATCAGGTTGAACCCTATCCTGCAGTGAAGGCATCTTCTTTTTCTGCAATATTTATCTCTTAACTGCAGCAATGCCTGCGATACAAGAGCTGATTCTGCCTTAATACCTATATAAGACCATTCCCTTGTAACTGAATTCTCTTCTGTCCTGATCTGGTCAAGGAATGAAAGAGCTCTTTCGGAATATCCCGGTAAACCCCGGCTCCTGCCATATGTGAATAACAAAGGTAACACTGAATTGATGAGAATGATATCTGTTGCCTGGCTACCAGTCCTCTTTGCATTTCCTTCTTTTACGCTGCCGAAAGTATAATGGCCGTCCCAGTATGATGAAGCAGTAATTTCAAACAATTTCTTTAGCTGACTGATATTCTCTGTTTCAAGTACCTGTGAGAAAAGGCCACCCGGAACGGAAAGAATACCGGCAAGCTGGGAGATTCTTACAGTGGGAAAATTTGATGGACGCAACCTTGCAAATTTCCAAATCCATCCGTCAAGTGGCTTAAGGGAGTATTTTGAGGAGAGCATCCTGTACTCCCTTATCAGATCCCTGTAATAGCTATCTTCAAGGGCATCACGAAATAGTCCCTCCTGGAGCATCCCGGATGTCCCGTAAAGAAGTGACTCTATCTGAAACCTGTTATCAGCATGTTTCTTTATTATCCTTAACGGAATTGACCGTGCAAGCATTTCAAAAGGTTCCGTATTTACCCTGAATCCGAAGTAACGGCTAAGTAATCTGTAAAAAGTTTCCTCCCAGTCATTACCGGTCCCTGTAAGAATTCCCTGTATCATTTCTGATTTCTGCTCAAGCCTTTCAACTACAAGTGCTTCAACCCAATTCCTCATAAGCATGCTGTCAAAATTCGCAATATCGTCCTGACAGGCTATTATGTATGGATTATTAACCAGGGATACATATTTATCATATATTAACCTGTCATACTTGATCTCAGCTGTAAGCAATGCCTCTCCTTTTGAATTAAATACCTGTCTGTCGTTTTCCGCAACAACATGCAGTATAACATTATCAAAAACCGGATCATTCTGATGGCCATGCATGTTAAAATGTGATGAACGATGATGGATCTCAACATTCCCTGCCCATATAGTACCGGCAACTTCAATCCTGGCGTTGAAAAAATCAGGTCCTGCATCGCGGTTATATCCACCGGGATTAATAATAATTATCCTGTTGCCTTCACTGTCAAGCAACTTCTCCTTGTCAAAAAGACCATATTTCCAGAGAAAATGCAGGAACTCCTCTTTCATTTTAGCACGTGATGATTGAATAAGCAGCAATAAAATAAAGATACAAAAAAATTGATACAAAAACAAGGGCTGAAATATTTTAATTAATACCTCATCCCCGGCTCAAGTACATCCCGGTGCTCCGTGCTGAAAGACTAGCTCCGGCCATAGTCTGCCCCCGGCCATCCATGACCAGGCTATTCCTCCCAATAGTCTGCCCCCTGCATCCATGACCAGGCTATTTCTCCCGATAGTCTGCCCCCGGCCATACGCAGGCAGGCGTATGGCCACCCCCTAAAGGGGGTATAAATCCAAGATATAACAGATATTATTAGAAAACCGAGAATCACCCCCCTTCAGGGGGGCAGGGGGGCTGCTTAGATCGGCACAAGGGTACATTCTTCAGTGGGGGCAGGGGGGCTGCTTAGATCGGCACAAGGGTACATTCTTCAGTGGGGGCAGGGGGGCTGCTT
>CAYLYN010000109.1:0-14139 GCA_964387565.1 uncultured Rikenellaceae bacterium
AGGAAACTGAATACGCACTGAGAGGACTGGTATACATAAAGTTACAAAACCTTAAAAATAAAAGACCAGGTACTGCGGAAGTTGCCAAAGAGATAGAAGCACCCCACTTTTATACTGCAAAAATTCTCCAGCGGCTGGTAAAAGCTGGCTTCCTCGAATCACTGAAAGGAAAGAACGGAGGATTCTATTTTGATCCTGACAAGCCGGATATTCCGCTCAGCAGGCTTATAATGTCAATTGAAGGCAATAGTTCCTTTACCGGTTGCGGATTTGGACTTAAGCAATGTTCCGCAGAAAATCCCTGCCCGATGCATGAAAAATATGCTCCTATTAGGGAGTCATTTAATAAGCTGGTTTCAGAGGAGACTATACAGAGTCTTGCATTACAGGTTTCCAGAAAACAAAGCCAGATGAACAAAAAGAAAAAAAATGAAAACTAAGTACAGGTTGCCGGCTTCAGTCTTTCTTCTAACCTTCTTACTGCTGGCAATAGTGCAGATCAAGATGGAAAGGCCGATGATACTTGCCGAAAGGTTCTTTGAAGGGGCAGGCTGGATAGAGATTGCTATTATTGCATTGTACGGATCGCTTGTTGCTTTTAAGATGCAGGATCCAGATAATGTGCCTTACTGGAGGAAAATTACATGGTCTATATTTTCAGTTATATTCTTCTCCCAGCTTATCCTGGGTCTCTCGGGGCTGGATAAATTTCTTATGACTGGAAAGCTTCATCTGCCTGTACCGATGATGATACTCGGAGGTCCCATCTACAGAGGGCACCTTTCAGTTATGACAATACTTTTCCTTAGTACTGTTATCCTTACCGGACCTGCATGGTGCAGTCATCTCTGCTATTTTGGAGCATTTGATAATCTGGCATCCTCCGGAAAAACTTCCAGGGAAATTCTGAAGCATAAAAGTGCAATCAAATCCTCAATCCTGATTCTGGTAATTGCGATGGCAATTATTTTGAGGTGGTTTAATGTATCTCTGCAGGCATCAACTATAATTGCAGCTTGTTTTGGGATTGGTGGTATTGGAATAATGCTTTTGATATCTTCAAAAAGGAAGAAGATGGTACACTGTGTAATGTACTGCCCCATCGGAACAATAGTCAATATTACAAAAGGTATAAATCCCTTCAGAATGTATATCGACCAGAGCTGTACTCTTTGCATGCATTGTACAAAATTCTGCAAATATGATGCTCTGAATCCGTCAGATATCAGGAATGGCAAACCTTCACTGACATGTACCCTGTGCGGCGACTGTCTTGCAGGTTGTCAGCATAACTCGATAAAATACAAATTCTTTAAACTGAATCATTCCAGTTCCAGGAATCTTTACCTTCTGCTTACAATAAGTTTTCATGCAGCCTGTATCGCTCTGGCACGAATCTGAATTAATGGCATATTCTTAAGGTAATTTTTGTTTTTTGCAGTTCATAACTTTATTAACAGGAACGGCTTTTTAAGCTAATTTCTGAACAAATTAATAATGAATGGAATAATAATGCGAATAGTCTTGGTTATTAACAAAATAATTATATATTCGCAGTTGTTATGAACATTTTGTTAACATCCATAAAACTGCCCTATGCCTTACAGAAGACTCCCCAACACAGATACAGCCCGTATCAAAGCAATGAAAAAAGCCCTGCAAAAAGGAAAGGATCTTCCACCACACAAACTTGCTTTTTCATCAAAAATGTTCGTACGACTGCAAAAATTTCTCCCTCATTTTGAGAATAATATTCAGCAATATCGCCATGCTTTAAATGTCCAGAACAGCAAAAGCAAAGATTACAATGATATTATCCGGAAGGCACGGATATACCTTACCCACTTTATCAGGGTAATGAACATGGCAGTTTTCAGGGGTGATCTTCCGGCTGAGACCAGAACGTTTTACGGCATGAATCTGAACGACTCAACAGTGCCTTCACTTAACTCCGAAAATGAACTTGTAAGCTGGGGAAAAAGAATTATTGAGGGAGAAGAATACAGGATAAGAAAGGGGGGAAGTCCGATCACTAATCCAACAATAGCAGTTGTGAAGGTATGGTACGAAACGTTCTTACAGGCTCTTTTTTATCATAATACCCAGGCTAAAAAAACGTACGACTTCATGGAGAAAAACACATTACTCCGCAAAGAAGCTGATGAAATCATCCTCGAACTATGGAATGAAGTGGAAAATAATCATAGTTCACTTAGTGAGGAGGAACGCAAACTTAAAAATGAAGACTACGGACTGGTTTACTTCTACAGAAAGAATGAAATAGAGAAACTAAAGTCCAGGGAATTTGAGACTGAAGGCAATCAGGTATCTGTTTCAAATAACTTCAAGTCATAGCACCTTTTCTGAATTTATTCATTATCCAGGTAAGGGGAATAAGCAGCAACAGTACTATTACTATTTTTGACAGTAAATGGAAATCCCCTTTATCCTCTGTTATTACCGATCCTGAAAGGTAATGGGCTATTAATGCAATTGAATTATTTATAAAGTGAATAATAACCGGCAGCCATAGTTTTCCGCTCCACAGATAGAGTAATCCGCAGACCAATCCTATCAAGAACCTGGGCAGAAATCCCAAAAATTGAAAATGCAGTGCACTGATGAATATCTTTGGTTCTCAGCCATTTTATTATTTTTGCAGCGACAACAACAATTTCAAATATAAGTAATTTGAAAATAGACAATATATCACTCCCTGAGCATCCGCTTTTTCTTGCTCCCATGGAGGACATAACAGATCCCTCTTTCAGGATGGTATGCAAGATGAATGGTGCTGATATGATGTACACTGAATTTATATCATCCGATGGTCTGATCAGGGATGGGGAAAAGAGTATCAGGAAGCTTGATATTTATGACTTTGAGAGACCTATTGGTATTCAGCTTTATGGTCACCTGACAGATGCGATGGTCGAGGCAGCTTACCTGGCCCAGGAGGCAGCTCCGGAACTCATTGATATCAATTTCGGATGCCCGGTAAGAAAGATCGCAAACCGTGGGGCCGGGGCAGGAATGTTGCGGAATATCCCTCTGATGATAGAGATGACAGAAGCTATCGTCAAAGCTGTTAAGCTCCCTGTAACGGTCAAAACAAGACTCGGCTGGGATGATGACAGCAAGAACATTGTTGAAATTGCTGAACGGCTTCAGGACACTGGCATCAAGGCCCTTACTATACACGGCAGAACAAGGGCCCAGATGTATAAAGGAGTGGCTGACTGGACTTTAATTGGTGAAGTAAAAAACAATCCCAGAATGTTTATCCCGATTATTGGAAATGGAGATATTGACGGACCAGTGAAGGCGGCGGAGATGTTCGGAAAGTACGGAGTGGATGGAATTATGATCGGACGTGCAACTGTGGGAAGACCATGGATTTTCAGAGACATTAGACATTACCTTGATAAAGGTGAGATTCTGCCTGAGCCATCAGTCAGTGAAAAAGCAGATCTTGCGCTTCTCCATCTGGATAAATCACTTGAATTCAAGGATGGTAATAGAGCTATATATGAAATGCGCCGTCATCTTTCCAACTATTTTAAAGGACTGCCCCATTTCAAAGAGACCCGATTAAGGCTTTTGACAGCCCTGGAGCCTGATGAAATAAGGAATATAATTCAAGAAATAAAGCGAAATTGGGGAGAATACAGGACCGATGATAAAACATCGGTATATGGAATATGAGTTAATTTCCAGGTGTCTCAACCTTACTCACAAGTAAGGAAAAACTATTCCATTTAAAAATCCTTTTCAAGACCATTATCAGCACAATACCTGAAAGCACAAGTCCTGCCAGCTCAGTAACCGGATGGAAATCATGCTGCAGGTACAACGCCTGGGTTTGAAGCGCAGATGATTTCTGGGTAACCATTATACAGAGAAAAACATTGTTCGCTGCATGGGCTCCGACGGCAGCCTCAATTCCATCGTCCAGAATCGTAATTATTCCAAATATCAGTCCGAAAGTAAGATACTGTGGCATTACAGCGAAAAATCCAAATTCCCTGACTTCAGGATTTAAAGAATGCATGAGTGCGAACATTACCGATGTAGCTGCAAGTGGAAAGAGTCTGCCGGGTATCAATAAAGTAAATCCCTGCATAAGGTATCCCCTGAATAAAACCTCTTCAAACGCTGCCTGAAATGGTATAAGAATAATGGCAACCAATCCAAGTGCAATCAATGTTGTACTGTTGTTGTTAACTGAAAAATTTTCAGGATCAAATCCGATATAGACAAAAAGATAAACAGCCATCAGTATTGTCCATACCAGTCCTGAAATGAGAGCTCTTGACCACCTTATGCCGGTAGATCCTGTTACTGTTTCCAGAAATGACCTGCCGTGCATCGGTATGACCATCAGTCCATAGGCTGCAAGACCGGCTATGAATGGGAAAAGGATCAGGGCCAGAAGCAGATTCTGATCTATACCCATGGTTGTGAGAGAATTAAGATCAGCTGATATTTTCGACAATGCTTCAGGATTTTTTGATGACTTTAAAAGACTCACAACAGTAAGGGGAAGTGATCCGATTGAATTTGTAACTGTAAATATCAGCACAATCATTACAATGTATCGCCATAGATTATTCCTGCCTTTAAATGCAGCTTCAAGGTGTCTCATCGGAAGTTATTTTCAGAATTCGGTAATGGCTCTTCTGGGGTGATCTATTGAATAATGCAGGCCTACGCTCTCGTGCCTGTTCTTGGCCATTTTTATTATAATATATCCAACGTTTATAATATTTCTTAGTTCGCAGATTTTTTTTGAGATGAGAGATCTCTTATAGAGGCTCTCGGTCTCCTTGTAAATTATTTCAAGCCGGACCAGTGCTCTCTCAAGACGCAGATCGGAACGTACAATGCCAACATAATTGCTCATTATACTCTGAACCTCTTTATAGTTCTGAGTGACAAGTATCATCTCTTCGAGGTGAGTTGTCCCCTTGTAATCCCAGGCAGGTATTTTATCTTCAAGGGTCAGTTCTTTTATCCTTGGCCCTGAATGCTCCGCAGCATTGTGAGCATAAACAACAGCTTCGATAAGTGAGTTTGAAGCCAGTCGGTTAGCTCCGTGCAAGCCGGTTGATGATGCTTCCCCAAGAGCATATAGTCTGTTTATCGTGCTCTGACCGTTCATATCGACCTTTATCCCTCCGCATGAGTAATGTACTGCCGGAACAACCGGGATCATATCTCTGGTAATGTCGATACCTCGTGCCAGACAGTGCTCATAAACATTGGGAAAATGGTCTTTTAATCCTTCGGGCTCCAGATGTGTGCAATCGAGCCATACATGATCATCTCCCCAAATCTTCATCTCGTTATCGATAGCTCTTGCGACAATATCCCTTGGAGCAAGCGACTCCCGGCTATCATATCGCTTCATGAAACTCTCGCCTGACATATTCTTAAGAACTGCACCATAACCTCTGAGCGCTTCAGTAATAAGAAAATTAGGTCTTTTATTGGGATCCCAGAGGGCAGTAGGATGGAACTGTACGAACTCCATATTTTCGATTGCTCCTTTTGCACGGTATACCATTGCAACGCCATCGCCTGTGGCTATCTCAGGGTTTGTTGTAGTCATATAAACATTCCCCATTCCACCTGTTGCAATAACGGTGATTTTTGACAGCAGACTTATCACCTTCTGACTTTTCAGATCTGCAACATAGGCTCCGTAGCAGTTAATATCAGGATCATTCTTTTTAAGTACTTCCCCGAGATGATGCTGTGTTAGGATTTCTATTGCAAAGTGATTTTCATAAATAGAAATATTCTTGTTTTTTCTTACCTGATCCATCAGGGTCAACTGTATTGCCTCTCCCGTCTTATCCTTATGGTGAAGTATCCTGTATTCAGTGTGTCCTCCCTCTCTAGCCAGATCGTATGTGCCATCCTGCATCTGGTCGAAGGATACTCCAAGTGTAATCAGTTCTTTTATCCTGTCAGGTGCTTTATGAACAACCATCCTGACTACCTCCTCATCACAAAATCCATCACCCGCAATAAGGGTATCCCTGATATGTTTTTCAAAACTGTCAGGTTCGCGGAATACTGCTGCTATGCCTCCCTGAGCATACCTGGTGTTGGAATCCTCCAGACCGGCTTTCGTGACAATCGATACTTTACCGTATCTGGCTGCTTTCAGTGCAAATGTCAGGCCGGCAATACCTGATCCTATAACAAGAAAATCTGTATGTTTCTTCATCTCACGATGCAAAAAATAAAGCATAAAGATACAAATAGAAATTAGTAAATAACCTGAGCTGCATACGCAAGAGTCAAACAAACTCACCCCCTCCCGATAGCAATCGGGATCCCTCTCTGCTTTGCAAAGAGGGGGCTTAATTTACTGACGGTGCTCGATTTCCCCCTCTTTATGAAATAGAGAGGGGGAACCAAAGGGGGTGAGTTCATGAGATTAACAAACATATGGATCGACATTTTGCTATTTATCAACTGTATATGCTCACGTTGTAAAACAGAACTTTTTAATATACTTTTGCCTGATTCAATTACATAACAGATTCATTATGGCCCAGGAAGATAATTTCAAGAAATTTGTTGCCCATTGCAAAGAATATGGTTACGTTTTCCCTTCAAGTGAGATTTATGACGGACTAAGTGCCGTTTATGATTACGGACAGTATGGAGTAGAACTGAAAAACAATATAAAGAAATACTGGTGGGACAGCATGGTGCTGCTCAATGACAACATTGTAGGCCTCGATTCGGCAATCTTCATGCATCCGACAATATGGAAAGCTTCAGGGCATGTTGATGCTTTTAATGATCCGCTTATTGACAATAAGGATTCTAAAAAAAGATACAGGGCTGATGTACTTATCGAAGAGCACTTAGCTAAGATAGAAGAGAAGATAAACAAAGAGATCGAAAAGGCAAGGGAGAGATTCGGCGAGACATTTGATGAGCAGAAATTCCGTGAAACCAATCAGCGTGTCCTTGCAAACCAGGCTAAGATAGATGAACTTAATGACAGGTTTTCCAGGGCTCTTAATGATTCCGATCTTCCGGCTATCAGGCAGATCATTATTGATAATGAGATTGTATGCCCTGTCTCAGGCACAAGGAACTGGACCGAGGTAAGACAATTTAATCTCATGTTCTCAACAGAAATGGGGTCAACATCCGATGGTGCAGGAAAGGTATATCTGAGGCCTGAAACTGCCCAGGGTATATTCGTTAACTTTCTAAACGTCCAGAAAACCGGAAGGATGAAACTACCTTTCGGTATTGCACAGATAGGAAAAGCATTCCGGAATGAGATAGTTGCCAGGCAGTTCATCTTCCGGATGAGAGAATTTGAACAGATGGAGATGCAGTTCTTTGTTCAGCCGGGTACCGAACTTGACTGGTTCAGAAAATGGAAAGATATACGCATGAAGTGGCACCAGGCTCTTGGTTTCGGAAGCGAAAACTACAGGTTCCACGACCATGTCAAGCTTGCACACTATGCCAATGCTGCTACCGATATTGAATTTAAATTCCCATTCGGTTTCAAGGAGGTTGAAGGGATCCATTCAAGAACTGATTATGACCTTAAGCAGCATCAGGACTACAGTGGAAAGAAGATGCAGTATTTCGATCCTGAAAGAGGAGAATCGTATGTACCCTATGTTATTGAGACTTCAATCGGAGTAGACAGGATGTTCCTCCAGGTTATTTCTGCCTCCTATGAAGAGGAGACTCTGAAAAAAGACGATGGCAGCTCCGATACGCGTGTTGTGCTGAGACTACCGGCATATCTTGCTCCGGTTAAGCTTGCAGTTATGCCGCTTGTTAAAAAAGATGGTCTTCCTGAAATAGCTGAAAAAATTGTGCATGACCTGAAGTTTGATTTTAATTGCCAGTACGATGACAAGGATTCAATCGGCCGGCGTTACAGGAGACAGGATGCAATAGGAACACCATACTGTATCACAATTGACCATCAGACACTTGAAGACAAAAGTGTAACAATCAGGTATCGTGATTCCATGGAACAGGAGCGGGTTAATATTGAACAGCTCAAAGGTATTATCTCTGAAAAAGTATCAATACAAAGCTTGCTGAAAAAGCTTTAAAATGAACAAGGTTCTGATCATCACATACTACTGGCCGCCAAGCGGAGGAGCCGGAGTACAGAGATGGCTCAAGTTTGCGAAATATCTTCCTGAACATGGATGGGAACCGGTGATTCTTACTGTTGATCCGGAATATGCAGCATACCCTGCTATTGATACTTCCCTTGCAGAAGAACTTCCAGTAAATATCCCTCTTCACAGGACTCCTGCCACCGACTGGTTCAGGATATACTCTTCCGACAAATCAAAAATCCCGTCAGCTGGTTTTGCGTCCAACCCGAAGGACAGTTTCATTGGAAAGGTGAGCAGGTTTATCCGTGGTAATTTTTTCATACCTGATCCCCGCAGGGGATGGAACAAATTCGCTTTCAGGAAAGCATGTGAGATTATCGAAGAAGAGAAAATTGTAACATTTGTTACAACAAGTCCGCCCCATTCCACCCAGCTCATCGGGATCAGGCTTAAAAAGAAGTATCCTGGCATTAAATGGATTGCAGATATACGAGATCCATGGACAGATATATATTATTACGATCAGTTTTATCCGACATGGATATCTAAAAAAATTGACTCAGGTTACGAAAAACAGGTTCTTGCAAAAGCAGACAGGATTGTCAGTGTCGGATTCATGCTGAAAGAACTTCTTGCAGGGAAACATCCTGGAGCCCTTTCGAAGACTGAAGTTATCACAAATGGTTTTGATGAATCCGATTTTACTGGAATCAGAGACGAACAACCCTCCCGTTTTACAATTACCTATGTAGGCACTCTTTCGGAAAAATATCCGGTAAAAGGATTCCTGGGTGCATTGAAGGAAGTAAAAAAGAATAGTGATTTTGTTCTCAGAACAGTTGGAACGATACCGGAAAATATAAAAGAACAGATCGCAGACTCAGTAAGCAGCGAATCTTTGGAATTTATTCCATACACTGAACACAGGCAGGCAATCAGTTATATGGTCAATTCCTCCCTCCTTCTGCTTATTATTCCTGATGCCGGCGATAACAAACTGATAATCACAGGGAAAATTTATGAGTACCTTGCATCCTGCAGACCAGTGCTTTGTCTTGGTCCTGCTGATGGAGATGCTGCAAGGATTATCTCGAAAATGGGTATCGGTACAACCATCGATTATAATGACCAGGATTTAATAGAGAAATATATCAGCGAAGTAATAAGTAATCCCGTTAAACTGAACATTGATCCTTCTGATTTTTCAAGGAGAAACCTGGCAAAGAAGCTCACATCTGTTCTCTGAAATCTGAAACTCCTCAGTCAGGATTAAACGTCTTCATAAAATTTGCAACAGTCAGTTTATCTGACAATATTGCTTTTATTTCATAAAAAGCAGGTATCCTGAAAATTATGGATAATAATAGCACAAGTACCGGATAGACTATTGTTTGTGTAATCAGGAGGATCAGTGGTGTAAGACTGAATATAATTCCTATTCCCCAGGTTAAAAAAGCCGGGAAAAGTGATATTCCCAGAAGCGGAAGAAAATCCGTCGACTGCTTCGTCATTGAATAGCCGATAAGACGTTTTGAATAGATCGCTATCACTGTATACCCTATCCAGTAAAAAAGGACTATTCCCCCAATAAGGACTTCTATTCCGAAAATTGCTCCAAGAATAAGCAAAGGGGTAAAAATTACATACTTAATTATTTCTGTCCGCAGGAAAAGATCTGTTCTGCCCTTGACTTTCATGATATTCTGATTAATAACATGCATGGGTGAAATTGAATAAGCAAGACAGAGAGCCTGAAACATTACAACTGAGGGAAGCCATTTTTCACCCAGGACAACCCCAAAAAGAGGTTCTGCTATAGCTGCAAGTCCGAACATTACAACAAAAGAGATATACATAATATTAGTTATCAGCTTTCTGACATTTGCTTTGAGCTTAATGTCATCATCCTGCATCTCTGATAATACCGGATAACTTACCTTACTTGTTATCGAAGTAATGGTACTTGAGGGCAAGGTACTGTATTGGTCAGCATTGGTATAATACCCGAGTATCTTCTCTGAATAACTTTTACCAATTATCAGATTTGATATATTCCTGTAAATGGCAGAGATAATTGAAATAACAAGGATATTTGATCCAAAACGAAAATGTTCTCGAAGTGTGGATTTGCTATATTCCGGCACAGGTTTCCATCTGTTCTGTCCCCACAGTATTGCAGAACGGACTGCCTGGTTAATAATGCTTCTCCAGACAAGGCTCCAGACCCCGAATCCATAGAATGCAAGGGCAAGTGATACCACTCCTGAGACAAATGTCCCTATAGTCGAAGATTTTGTCAGAGTCTTGAAATCAACATCCTTCGTCAGAATGGTCTGTTGAATAAGGGTAAATGAACCTATTATGATTGAAAGTGAAGTTACCCTTGTAATTGTTACCAGTTGTGGAGTTTCATAAAAGAAAGCTATTGAGGGAGCAGCTATCCAGATGATCAGGTAGCAAAGGATTCCAATAACGAGATTTACCCAGAAAATAGTGCTGTAGTCGGTGGTGGTGCAATTCTGTTTCCTTATCAGTGACTGACTCAGGCCGCTGTCAACAAACACCTGTGAAATCGAAATAAATATAGTTATCATTCCTATAAGCCCGAATTCATCAGGTGAGAGCATACGTGCAAGAAAGATTCCGAAAATAATTCCCTGTCCCTGGCTAAGGATGCTTTCGAGGGAACTCCAGAAAAAGCCTTTGATTGTTTTTCGCTTTAAGTCACTCTCTTTCACTATGATTATCCTGTAACTGAAATTAGACTCAAATGTAAAAAAAAAATGCAGACGCCGGTGGCAGCAAATACTTATAACCATTGTGTCTCAGTTTCAGAAAGGTATATGGTTATCTGACCCGCGCTTCTGAAAAATGGAAAATAAAATTATAAATAATATATCTTTACGCCGGTAAACCACTGATGATATGAATTGGCGGGACAATGAAATATTTTATCTATGAAAGATCATCTGCCACTGATTTCAGTTATTTCCCCGGCATATAATCATGAAAAATATATAGCGGAGTGTATCCGGTCTGTGCAGGCTCAGACATACACTAACTGGGAGATGATAATTATTGATGACGGGAGCAGTGATTCAACTTTTTCGATTGCCAAGGAATATGCATCCGGTGATCCGCGGATCAGGCCTTATACACAGAAGAATGTCGGTATATTCAGATTAGCAGAATCTTATAATTTCGCTTTGAGGCAATCTTCAGGAAGGTATATTGCCATACTTGAGTGTGACGACCTGTGGCTTCCCGACAAACTGCAGAAACAGGTTGATTTGCTTGAACAGAATCCCAGGGCAGTTTTATCATGGGGCAGAGCATGGCTGGCAACAGGGGATCTGTCACATAAATATTCTCTGGCTCCTCCCGATGTACCTGAAAAAGATATATATTTCAACAAGCCTCCCGGAATATTCCTTGAAAGACTGATGAAGAGTGGTATTCCTGCCCTCACTGTGGTAATACGGCGGGAATCACTTGAAGAAACTGGTGGATTCCTTCAGGGATTCGGACTTCCTTTGGTCGATATGCCTACAATAGTTGAACTGTTCATGAAGGGAGAATTTGAGTTTGTCCCGGAACCTCTTGGCTACTGGAGAATATATCCAAACCAGGTTACAAAAACATACACTGTTAACATGACAAAAGGAATGTATTCTCTTTTTCTGTCTGTGGCAGAACGTTACCCGGAGATATGCTCTGACCAGGAACTTACCAGAGAAAAAATTGATGAATATTTTAAGAACAGGCTTATAATAAGTTACTCCAGGTCGGGCAGATATAAGCTTATCCGAAAGGATTTCTCCGGAGCGCGCCGGGATTATATTAAATCCATATCACTTTACGGACTCAGGCAACCGGTTTGGAAGCTTCGCTCTCTCACAGGCATATTCTTCAGCCTGTTCAGGATGGATATAGAATGGCTGGCCAGGCTGTTAGGACACGATTCATATAAATAGAAAAGTATGGATGGGATCAGATGTAAGATATGCAGTAATGAAGCAGGAAACGAGTTGATCATTCTCCGGGAGCGGCAACTTGGTATGAAAGACGAGTTTGAATATATCGTATGTGCAGAGTGTAAATGTATACAGATCAGGGATATCCCTTCAAACATGGAAAAGTACTATCCTGCTGAATATTATGCTTTTAACGAGCCCGTTTTCCCGTCCCGGCTAAACCCGTTCAATTTTTTCCTTAAAAAGAGTCTTATCAGGTATTATATGGGGTATTCTGACCTCACCGGATTCTTACTGTCATTTATTTTCGATCACCCGTTCCCATGGATAAGAAAGAAAGAGATAAATTTTAACTCTAGGATACTTGATGTCGGAACAGGTGCAGGGAGAAAACTACTTTCACTTCAGCGAAGCGGATTCAGAGATCTGACAGGTATTGATCCGTACATAGAGGGTGATATGATATTTGATAACGGGGTAAAGATTCTAAAAAAGGATATTTCAGAAATTGATGGTAAGTTCGATTATATTACCCTTCATCACTCATTTGAGCATATGCCCGATCCTGCAAATGTTGCAGGACATCTCAGCAGACTTCTCGACAGCAGTGGTGTCATTGTAATCAGGATACCTGTGGCTGACTGCCATGCATGGTACAAATATGGTGAGTACTGGGTTGGACTCGATGCTCCTCGTCACTTCTTTATACATACACGCAGAAGCATTGAGATCTTACTTAATAAAACAGACCTCAGGATTGATGATGTTATATTTGATTCCGGCCCCCTTCAGTTTATGAGAAGTGAAAAATATAAAAGAGGGATGATCCAGTCAGCCCCTGATGACATCTTCTCGAAGGAGGAGATCGAACAGTATAGCAGAGAGGCAGAAATGTTAAACCGCACCGGGAAAGGTGATATGGCTTGCTTTTATTTAAAAAAGAAAACTTAACTCTCCGAAAGAAATAATGAACAGGCAGGTATTAATAATCTCTTTCTGGAACCCGACTGAGAAACATCCCCAGCAGGGCATCTTTATACAGGACCAGGCAGCCGCTGTTTGTTCATTAAGGGAAAATGTAATTTTTCTACAGGTTAATGTGCTTCATTCAGGCAATGTTATCCTGAAAAGAGAGATCAGAGAATCAGAGTTTTTCAGCAACAGGTGTATCACCATTAACCTTTATTCAATATTCTGGAAGTTCTATTTTGTAAATCCATGGTTACTGGCAAGGATTATCAGACAAATTCTCAGGCGGAATTTTCCTGAAATAAAACCGTCTCTCATCCACTCCAATGTTATTTTTCCATGCGGAATAGTGGCATGGCTAATAGCAAAGGAAACAAAATCGGAGTTGATCATTTCTGAACACTGGTCAAAGGCTGAAAGACTTCTTAAACATCCTTTGTACAGAAAGACCGCCCTGAAAGCTTATCTTAAAAACAGTATCATTATTACCGTCTCAGAGTTTCTTGCCTCAATAATGGCCCGTAACACCGGGCATAAAAATATCATGGTAGTACCAAATATTGTAAACACCAGACTGTTTTCATACAAGGAAAAAGCAGATCAGGGTGAAAAAACACTTACCTTCACCTGTGTCGCAACATGGAAACCTCCCAAGCGTCTGGACCTGATAGTTGATTCCCTGGTGATGTTTGCAGGTGAAACCGGTTATAATGTCAACCTTAATGTTATTGGCAACGGGATCCAGACTGAGAGCATGAAAGCAGCCATGCTGCCTGAAAACCTGCATATTGTCAGGCATGGTTACCTTGCAAAAGAGGAAATAGTTCCCCTACTGCAACGATCTCATTTTTTCCTCCATGCCTCGGATATTGAGACCTTCTCAATAGTTACTGCAGAAGCGCTTTCAACAGGAACTCCTGTACTTGCGTCAGACAGGGGAGCACTGCCTGAACTCATCCATGATCATAATGGCATGCTTGCAGAGAATAATGTACCTGCATGGAAGGAGAAGCTCTGTGAAATAATTAACAATAGATTTGATAATGAGGCAATTGCAAGAGAAAACCAGGCCA
>CAYLYN010000110.1:0-14007 GCA_964387565.1 uncultured Rikenellaceae bacterium
AAAAGAAAGTGACAATAAACTAAAAAAGAAAGGGTGCCCCTTTTGAGACACCCTCATTTTTTTTGCAGCTGGTCTGTAAGCCGGGTTCTGTACTGTTTTGTCTTCTGTTAAAGAATATAAAACAGCTTCCATCATTTATCTAGCCCCTTCATTGCTGAAGGGATCATACGACCTACCCCCCGGCATCGGACGAGCAGTCCTTATTAGCCGGTATACATGGTCTTTCAACCCATCAGATGTACGGCTCCGGATGTCACCATCCGGACCGGTAAGCTCTTACCTCACCTTTTCACCCTTTCCCTTCGACTAAGCTCAGGGAGGTTATTTTCTGTTACATTACTATACCCTCGCGGATATCTTCCCGTTAGGAAGCATGGTGCTCTTTGTTGCCCGGACTTTCCTTCCCGAATAATAGGGACGATGGAACGACCTGCTGCACTGCAAAGTTAATAATTAATGATAATTTGCCTATACCTTATTATTATAGTTAATTTTGCCAGGCCAGTTAAAACAATGTTTAAGAAAATTTTTGATGATTACTCCCAGTCAATCAAAATCTGAAAAGCCTGTTAATAATATCTCAGAGAAAATTGAACTTTCTGAATATAATTACCATCTCCCAAAGGAAAGAATTGCTCAATATCCCGTTGATGAAAGAGACATGTCAAAACTCCTTATCTATGACGACGGAAAAATCAGTGATAAAATATTTCGGAATATTGATGAAAACATCCCTTCAGATCATTTACTTATATTCAACAATACCAGGGTAGTAAGGGCCAGACTTAAATTTCAAAAGAGTACCGGAGCGGCTATTGAAATATTCTGTATCGAACCGGCTGATCCTCCTGAATATGAAAGATCTTTCAGTACAAAAGGTTCAGTAATATGGAAATGTATTGTGGGTAATCTAAAAAAATGGAAAACAGGAAAACTTAAAAAAAAGTTCTTCCTGAATGGATCATCTTATGAACTACATGCTGAAAGGCTTATCCAGATGAATGACACTTTGGAGATCCGTTTTTCATGGGACTGTTCTGAGATTACCTTTGCCACAATTCTTGAGGCTACAGGTCATATTCCACTTCCTCCATATATTGAAAGGGAAGACAAGGAAACAGATGCTGCCAGCTATCAGACTGTTTATGCCCGGGTAAAAGGTTCTGTAGCTGCACCTACAGCCGGATTACATTTCACTGACCTGGTATTTAGAAAACTTGAGGAAAAAGGAATTAAAACTGCTCATATTACCTTGCACGTCGGGGCAGGTACTTTTCAGCCAATAAAGTCAGAAAATATTTCGGAGCATGAGATGCATTGTGAGCATTTCATAATTACAAGGAATGCTGTTAAGCGAATTCTTGAAAACTATGGTAAAGTTATCGCAGTGGGAACAACATCTGTCCGAACACTTGAAAGCATTTACTGGATAGGTAAAAAATTCATAAGCGGAGTTCCTTCACCTTCAAATATATCTGTTGATCAGTGGGAACCATATTTAGATGATTCATCCTGCTCTGCAGAGAGCGCTTTGAAAGCTATCATTAATTTTATGGACAAATGGAAATTATCAAGCATTGAAGCTTCGACATCCTTGTTGATAGTACCCGGATATAGATTCAGGATGATTAATGGAATTATCACGAATTTTCATCAACCGGGCAGTACTTTGCTGCTCCTTGTCTCAGCATGGACAGGCAGCAGATGGAAGGAGATCTACAGATATGCACTGGAAAACAATTTCAGGTTTTTAAGTTATGGTGATTCTTCACTGTTATTCAGATAATTGCATTTTAGATTAATAAAATTAAACTAAAATATTTCTTTGATTATAAATTGATTTTTTGTTTATTTGGCACCAAAATTTATAACGACATGAATGAAAATAAGATAATGCAGCAGATATCGGCAATATTTTCAGTATTTATGGTATTTTTCTATATTGGTGTCGGAAGTTTTTTTATGATATATTTTGACAACTCTTATGTGGATAAGCCAGTTAGAGTTATAATGGGATCAACCTTTATTTTTTATGGTATATACAGAGCATTCAGAGCATATGTGCAAATCAAAAAATTATTTTTCACCCCAGACCAGGATAGCGAGTGATTGTTTCAACTGTAATTAAATAAAGGTATTCCAAACTTGGCATATACTTTGTGAGATAATGTTAAAAGTAGAACATATAACATTTAAGATTATGAACAAAGTATTAAAAAATCTGAATATTATTAGTATAATTGCGAGCCAAACAGAAAAGATGTTATTTAGATTAATGAAATCCTTTAAGGTAAAAGAATCTTGTTCGCGAGCAATTGTTTGTATTTTAGGCATTCTTGTTTTGTCATCATGTACCGGCAGGGGCACCAGAGTGCCTGACGAAACACCTACAAGGGGCAACATAAAAATAACAGTAGATGAATCATTTCAGCCGCTTCTTGATACTGAGATATTTACATTCACCCATCTATATATCAATGCCAATGTGACACCTCAATACAAGCCAGAATACGATGTGATTAATGATTATATGGATGATTCGGTAAAGGTAATTGTTACAAGCAAAAAACTAACCGATTCTCAGGTGCAATATCTTCGGGAATCGCAGATAGTTGCCCGTACAACAACATTTGCATATGATGCTCTTGCCCTTGTAACCCATAAATCGAACCGTGATACCTTAATAAACTATAATGTTATTAAGGATATCTTTCTTGGCAAGATAACCAGGTGGAATGAAATTAATCCGAAATCAAAGCTTGGTGATATCCAGGTAATATTTGACAACACCAAATCAGGCAACATCAGGTATTTCAAGGAGTTATTTGAAATTCAGGATAAGCTTCAGGATAATTTCTTTGCTGTAAACAGCAATCCTGAGGTAATAGATTTTGTAAGCAGAAATCCTAATTCCCTGGGAATAGTAAGTGTGAACTGGATAAGTGACAAGGATGATTCGCTTAGTATGAGTTTTGTCAGGAAGATCAATGTACTTGCAATATCACAGCCCTATTTTAATGATGGAACATATTACAGACCTTACCAGGGATCAATATATGATAAATCCTATCCTTTTGTCAGGGAGATTTATCTAATATCACGGGAAACATTTGCCGGACTGGGTTCAGGTTTTATAAACTGGGCATGTGCTGAACAGGGACAGAGAATAGTATTGAAATCAGGCCTTGTGCCTGCTACAATGCCGATAAGGCTTGTTCAGATAAAACACTAAACAGTTATGTTTTTTTAAGGAAATTTTTACAGACATAATTTTATAATTCAAAAATTAATTAAGAGATTTGAAGTTTTAATCGGGAACAAATTAATAGACAACAAACATAAGAAAGCTATGAAACCTTTTAAAGTAAAACCAGTATTAATGGTGGCGTTGTTATTGACAGTGATGATCTCAACCACAAGATCACAGGATCTGAATTCTGCCATTCAGCTGACAAGAAGTGAACAGTATGACAAAGCTGAAGAGATGCTGAAACAGATGATACAGAAAGAGCCGTCAAACAGCAAAAATTATTTCTACCTGGGCGAAAATTATTTAGCAGATTATTTTTCAGATACAATCTCAAACTCACTTACAGTTTCTGTCAACCTGGCCAAGGAAGTTTACCAGAAAGGTGTTGATGCCAATTCAAATGAACCACTTAATTACATTGGCCTTGCCAAGGTAGCGTTCTACCTGGGTGATAATGATAAGGCCACTGAATACAGGGCAAAAGCAAAAAGTTTCCTGCTTCCTTACAAGAATCTGAAGAAGATTAATCCTCCAGCAAAAGATTATGCATTTATTCTGGCAAAAATTGCTGAATCATACATAAAGGAAGGAGAAGTTGATACTTCAATGGCATTACCACTTATAAGACAGGCTATTACGATTGACAATAAGAGCAGGGATGTTTATCTTATCGCAGGAGATATCTATATATTGTTAAATGACGGCTCCAAAGCTATTTCATATTACAATCAGGCTCAAATGGCCGATCCTGAATCTCCAACTGCAAATATGAAGATAGGTAACATCTATGTTAAGGGCCGTGCGCTTCAGGCTGCAATCCCGTATTTTGAGCAGGCAATTGAGCTCAATGCCAACTATGCTCCTGCCTATCGTGAACTTGGACAGGTATACTTGTTAGCGCAAAGATTTGCCCAGGCCAAAGATAATTTTGATAAATATCTTGAACTGACAAAAGGTAACATTCCTGCTAAGGTAAGATATGTTACAGCTCTGTTCTATGCAAAGGATTATGAAGGTGTTATTTCGAATGTTGAGGATATCTTCAAAGTTGACCAGTCAAGGACGTATATGAACCGAATTGCTGGCTATTCATGTTATGAAAAGACTCCTCCGGACTATGATAAGGCTTTATCCTATATGGAGACCCTGTTTGCCACAGTGTCGCCTGAAATGATCATTCCTAAAGATTATCATTACATGGCCAGGATACTTGTCAAGAAGAACCTGAATGCTCCAAAAGTTGCAGACGATGCAACAGCACTTAAAGCTCAGGTTGAAAAGGACAAAGCAAGATTAAGTACTATTAAGGTTGCAGCTGAAAAAGCCAAACTTGCTGCGACAATCGAGAAAAATTCAGCAAAAGCTGATAGTCTTGAAGCTGTTGCTAAGAAGATGTCGGAGGAAGTCAAAAGGGCTTTCGAAAACTATGACAAACTTCTTGCTCTGAGGCCTAATGACAGAGTACTTCTTGGCGAAATTGCCGCAACATATAACTCTTTCAGGGATTATTACGGAGTAGCCAGGACATTAACCAAAATGCTTGGACCCCTTCCTGATGCCAAAGAGGATTTTATGCAGGTTGGAAGAGCATATTACAATGCTGAAAGATACCAGCGTGCCGATTCAGTATTCACAGTTGTGGCCAATGCAATTCCAGATTATGTTCCGGCTTATTTGTGGACTGCAAGGACTTATTCCAAGATGGATCCGGACACCAAGTTAGGGCTTGCCAAACCAAAATTTGAAAAGGTAGTCGAAGTTGCAGAGAAAGATTCCGTGAAGAATGCATCAGAGCTTGCTGAAGCTTTAGGCTTCCTGGGTTATTTTCATATGGTCAAGGAAAATTATTCTCTTTCCAAAGCATATTATAACAGGCTTGTGGAATGTGCTCCAAATAATAAGGATTATCAGATCAGAGGTTATAATGGCATAGGACTGGTCGAGCTCAGACTGGCGGGAACTGAGAAAACAAATGAAGGCAGGCTGCCATTCATTGCACGATCAGCTGACGCATATAATAAAATACTTGCTCTGGATGCCAATAATGCTTCAGCCAAATCACAGATTGCATATCTGAAGGATTTTGAAGCGCAGGTTAAAAAAGGGATCAATCCTAATGAGATCAAGGGTGTTATTAAGGATGCAGCAAGCGGAGCTCCAATTGCATATGCTTCAATAAGAGTAAAAGATACAGCTGCTGAAAACATGACAAACCAGAAAGGTGAGTACAAGTTTGAAATCCCTGCAGGCTCGGAGATTCTCATTATCAGTGCAAAAGGATATGCTACGCAGGAAATACCTGTTACAAAATCAAGAGTATACAATGTTTCTTTATCAAAATAATATAAGTTTTTCTTGTAAATAAGAAATACGAAAATGTATATTTGCAAAATTGTTAAATCTTAAACCTAAACAAATCGATAAAAATGAGTAAACAAGGAAGTTCGTTCAAAGATGTGTTGCAGAATATTTTTGCAGCTAGTGCTATTTTAATAGCTTTTGTGGTATCCTATTTATTGTTCATCAATGTAATGGGTAATCCGGTTAATTTCGAAGGAGGTAATCCCGAGGGACATGCTCTGCAGGGTAATTATCTTGGGATCATCTACAAGGGAGGATACATCGTTCCAATTCTTATGACCTGTGTTCTGGTACTTATTATTTTTGTTTTTGAAAGAATAATAACTCTTTCAAGGGCTAAAGGTAAAGGCAGGTTAAATTCATTCGTAAGCCGTCTTCAGACACTTCTTGCAGAAGACAAGATTGAAGAAGCTCTTGAGGCATGCGACAAGCAGAGAGGTTCCCTTGCCAATGTGATGAAAGCAGGTCTTTCACGTTACCGCGACCTTCAGAAAGACAAGGAACTGGAAAAAGACCAGAAAATTCTTTCAATACAAAAGTCATTCGAAGAGGCAACAGCACTTGAGTTACCTATGCTTTCAAAGAATATGGTAATTTTCTCAACCCTTGCATCAATATCAGTGTTAATTGGTCTTATCGGAACAGTTCTCGGTATGATCCGTGCATTTGCGGCTCTTGCACAATCAGGTGCTCCTGATGCACTTGCTCTTTCACAGGGTATATCAGAAGCTCTTGTAAACACAGCATTTGGTATTACAGGGTCAACCCTTTCAATCCTTGCTTTCAACTATTTCAGCACAACGATCGACGATTATACATTTAAAATTGACGAATCAGGATTCAGCCTTACGCAGAATTTTGCTGCATCACTTAAGAATATTTAGTGATGAATTTATCTTTTGGAATTAATAATTTAATGAAAACCTGTAATGCCAAAGATTAAATTACCAACAAAATCGCCACATATTGACATGACGCCGATGGTTGATACATTTGCAGTTATCCTGACCTTTCTTTTGTTAACTGCACAGATGAGACAGACCGAGCCGGCTAATGTTGATACTCCCTTTTCAATATCCGAGAAGCCAACACCAGATTTTAATATGATGACCTTCCTTCTCGCTACTGATGGAAAAGTTTATATGAATTTTGATAACGGACCGGATACCCTTCTTAAATTCAGACCTAAAATTCTGGTCGAGATGGGAAAACGTTTCGGAATCGAATTCACTGAAAAACAGCAGAGGGAATTTGAAAAATATCCTTCTTCCATCGGTGTACCTATTGAAAAGATGAAAGATTTCCTTGATGCAGAAGATATGGCCACCAGAAATACCTTTCAGACAGGTATTCCTATTGACTCGGCGGACAATCAGCTTGCTTTATGGATACTGTTCGCCCGCCAGGTGAATCCCAATATCCAGGCCTGTATCAAGGGTGACTCTAATACCTCCTTCGAAACTGTCGAAAAAGTCCTCGATATACTTCAGGATAAGAATGTCAACAGATTCAATCTTATAACAAGTCTCGAAGCAGCTAAAATTAACCTAGAAGAAATACAGCAGTGATATGGCAGAAGTTATTGTAGAGGAAAAAGGAAAAGGCGGGAAGAAAAAAGCGAAAAAACATCCGCCGCGGATGGATATGACTCCTATGGTTGACCTTATGTGTCTGCTTATAACATTCTTTATGCTTACCACGGCTTTCAACAAGGCTAAAGTTATGGAAATCATTCTGCCTGAAAAGATTCAGGATAATAAACCACAGGATGCTCCAAAAATTTCAGCCAGCCGTACGCTGAATATTATTCTCGGACCTAATGATAAGCTTTACTGGTATCCAGGTGCTGTAAAACCGGAAGATTTTAATAACCTTCCTCCTCTCAGGGAGACAGACTACAGTGCTGACGGTGTACGTAAACTTTTACTTGAGCGTAACAGGGCTCTTGCCAAGAAAATAGATGATTTCCAGAAGGATGTCATCTCAGGAAAGGTACAGATATCCCAGGACTCTTTACAGGGTGCTATCAGACAGCTCAAGAAGATTGACGATACAGGTCCTATTGTACTTGTAAAAGCTTATAAAGATGCTAATTACGGTAACTTTGTAGATATTCTTGATGAGATGAATATTTGCGGAATAGCCCGTTATACATTTATGAAGATCGCTTGGTATGAGGTGAATATGGTTGAAACCGCAGCAGGTATCAGTTCATCTTCAAAACCTGCAACCAATTAAACCGTAAACCTTTAAGAAAATGGAAAAGGAAAAAAGTACAGTACCTTCGTTTGATGACATAGTCTTTGAACTAAGGAATAAGGAATACGGCGCTTATACATTGCGGAAGAGGTATAATCGCAATGTTGCAATATCGATGCTAATTGGTACATTCATACTTGCAACAGTGATCATTACTCCTTACATTAATGCAAAAGCTGCGGAAAATGCTGCTAAAAGAGCAGAGCGGCAGGTAGAAATTAAGATGGAGAATCTGGACCAGCCAAATGAAACTGTTGCTCCTCCTCCTCCTCCTCCACCTCCTCCTGCAGACGTTGTTCAACAGGCAAAATATGTACCGCCGGTTGTTGTTGACTCGGTTAAACCAGAAGAGAATATTCAGCTTATGACAGCTGATGAAGCTCAGATTGAGGTTCAGGACCAGGAAGTAGTAGAAATTGTTGAGGAAGTAAAAGAAGAAGTGCAGGAAGAAGATCCTGAAGCTACACCTTTTGTTGTTGTTGAGGAAATGCCAATGTTCCCGGGTGGTGATGTTGAACTGCTCAAGTATATAGCTGAGCATACACAATATCCTGAAATTGCAAAGGAAAATAACATCCAGGGAAGGGTTATCGTAAGGTTTTGTGTTACATCAAAGGGAGGCGTAAGCCAGGTAAGCATCCTTAAAGGTGTTGACCCTGAGCTTGATAAAGAAGCTATCAGAGTTGTGAATTCACTTCCGGCTTTCAAACCAGGAAAACAGGGCGGAAAACCAGTTCCTGTATGGTACATGGTTCCTATAACGTTTACTCTTAAGTAAATCAATAATTTTGATTATAGAGGCCGGATCACCTGATCCGGCCTTTTTGTTTCTTAAGGTCTATTATCTTCTGAATGTCTCGCTGTTCAGATTAAATGATCTTATTATTGCCCGGACTCATTCCGCAAAAGACGTATAAAATCATCAATATCTTCTTCCTGTGTATCCCAGCTGGTCATAAGGCGGTACTCAGAGATTTTTTCATTCCAGGTATAGAAAAAATACTTCTCTTTGAGTTTTTCAGCAACAGAAGGAGACATAAGAACAAAAATCCCATTTGCCTCCACCTTCTGCGTTATAGAAATCCCTTTTATGTCAGCAATTTTTTCAGCAAGTATCTGAGCCATATTGTTAGCATGCATTGCCGAACGTTTCCAGAGATCATTGTGGAAATAGGCTATAAACTGTGCAGAGATAAATCTCATTTTGGAAGCGAGCTGCATTCCCTGCTTACGAATATATTTGAAATCATCAGCCAGACCTGGCCTGAGGAAACAAATAGCCTCTCCAAACATGAGCCCGTTTTTTGTTCCTCCAAACGAGAGCAGATCAACCCCCACTTCAGACGTAAACTCCCTGAAAGGAAGGTTCAATGAAACAGCAGCATTAGCTATTCGTGCTCCATCCATATGCAGCAGCATATTATTCGAATGTGCAAATTCTGCGATTGTCCTGATCTCCTCAGGCGTATACACAGTACCCATTTCGCTCGACTGGGTAATAGAGATAACTTTTGGCTGAGCATGGTGCTCAAATCCAAAACCCTGAACATGATGACTTATTAGTTCAGGATTTATTTTACCATCAGGAGTATCGACGGTAAGTACTTTACACCCTGTGAATTTTTCAGGAGCTCCGCATTCATCTGATTCCAGATGAGCAGTTGATGCAGCAATAATGGAATTCCAGGACCTTGTAACACCGGAAATACCCAGAACATTGGCAGCAGTACCGGTAAATACAAAAAAAGTCTCAATATTGTCACCAAACTCTTCTCTGAATATTTCTTCCGCTTTTATAGTATATACATCATGACCATATCCTAATGTATGTCCCTGATTTACATTATTTAATTCTTTCAGAATTTCAGGATGTATTCCTGCATTATTATCACTTGCAAATCCTCTCTTAATTGTCACCTTCTCCATATGTTGTTTACAAAACCTGTCTGATTTAATTTCCAATCCCTATCAGTTACTTCCCAACTATTGCAGCCATATATTCCCTGGCCAAACCGACCTGTTCATGCACAAAATCGATTCCCGCAACAGAATGATCCTTGTTGTACAAAGGGTGGCAAAGTTCAAAAGTGAAATAACCATCAAATCCTATTTCATTCATTAACTGAATATAATGGCTGTAATCAGGCATTTTTCCATCAGCATAGTAATCGAGGAGGATAGGTTTAACAACCTTGTTTTCATCACGATAATATTCTCCGCCGAAATGTGAATGGACCTGCAGTTTTCCGATTGTCCTGGCAGCATTAGCAATATAATCCTTATCCTGCTTCTCAAAAATTGGTAAATCCATACATGCCTTTAGCCATGGAGAATTAACTTCGCTTATAAGATTGTACATATCTTTCCATGAACTGATTATCGGAGCGTGGTTTTGGAGTACCATTACAATCCCATTTTCTTCGCCTATTTTTGCAGCTTCTTTTAGTCCTTCTTTTACAAAATTATACCTGTCTATCCATGTTACATAGGGATATTGCCTGCGATATGTATAGAATCCATCATGGTCATGTACAAAATCATATGTACCAACACCTTCATGAATAGGAACCCCAGGCCAGGCAGCAAACAGCCTTACTTTTTTAGCACCAAGATCTTTTGCAAGTCTGGTTGTTTCCCTGACCATAAGAAGCTGACATTCCCTGTGTTCAGGAATAGGACTTGAAAAGTCATTATTGGCAGCCACGCATGGTATCTCAAGTCCGTACTTTTCAAGTGAGTTCTTCATCTCACCTCTTTTACGCTCATCAAGATCCATTGGATTTCCCATGGGACGTTTATTATCCAGTTCGATACCTTCATACCCAAATTCTTTTGCACGTCTGCACAATTCTTCAAATGAAAGAGCAGGACCTTTGTACCAGATGCCGCCATAGGAAATGGAATAAAGACCCAGTTTAATTCTGCCTCCTTTCTGAGGTTTAACAGTTGCTGAATCCATAGGATTTACTGCACCTGACATATTTCCAATCATAGCAGCTCCGGCAACTGCGCCGGAAGTTTCAATAAATTTTCTGCGATTCATGATATAACTTATTAATGTAGATAATATAAGTAATTGAAAGTTACCAGTCAGATTATCTTTAAGAAGTTAATTATCAGACCTAAAGATCTTATTTCTTTTTCTTTCTGAAGGCAAAATATAGCATGACCAGGCCAAAGATCAGCATAAATATCCCCATCAGAAGATTCACATTTATCCCTAGTGACTTCTTATACATTTCAGCCTCAGATGCAGTAAAAAGTCCGAGCAAGGAAATTATAACACCTATTACTGTGAACATGAATCCTATTGGAATTCTTATATCAACCATTTTACTTTCCTCCTACCAGAACATTATTGTTAAAACTATACAAATCACACCAACAAATATCGCTAGACCCAGTGGTCGTTCATACCATGGAAGGTGACTGTCATCCTCCTCCCGCGGAGTAAGCGAATAAACAAGTCCCACCAGTTCATCATTAGTCTTTTTCTGAGTGGTCATAAATGTTAATCCAACAGTTACAAGAGTACTTACAGAGAATGCGATGATGGCAGTCCAGAAATTCTGTGCCATCTCTACCGGGTAGGTATGTACAGCGGCAATCCATCCACCTTTAAATAATGTAGTAGCTCCGTAAGGAATTGTTAATCCATGGTGCAGAAGCGCCATAAGAAATCCTGCAAGAAGCCCGGTAAAGGCAGCATGTCCTGTAGTTTTTTTCCAGAACATCCCTAGAAAAATCACTGCAAACAAAGGAGCATTGATCATTGAAAATATTGTCTGAAGGAAATCCATTATATTTCCAAATTTGCTGGCTATATAAGCTGAGGCTATGCTAAGCAGGATTCCGAATACAGTAGCTATTCTGCCCACCTTCAGATAGTGCATCCCGTCTGCTTCCTGATTGCCGGTTTGAGGTCGTATATAACTCTGGTATATATCGTATGTCCATACAGTATTGAATGCGGAAACGTTACCGGCCATCCCTGACATAAATGATGCAAGAAGTGCCGTAATTCCAAGTCCCAGAACTCCTGCAGGCAGATAATGTTTTAACAACATAATTATAGTATAATCATAATTAGGTTTAGCTCCAAGCATCGGGAAACCTGCTTTGAAATCGGGGCTATGACCATTAAAAAGAGCTATAGAGATTATTCCCGGTACGATAATCAGAAAAGGTATAAACATTTTAGGGATTGCACCAATCAGAGGGACCTTCCTTGCCGCAGCCTTTGATTCAGCTGCAAATGCCCTTTGTACGATCAGGAAATTTGTGCACCAGTATCCGAACGAAAGAACAAAACCCAGTCCGAACAAAATTCCGAACCACTCAACACCAAGAGGATTTGTTGCAGCTTCTCCTGCATACTTCCACGTGGTAGTATAAGTATCAGGAGCAAAGTTACTGGCTGTTGCAATAGGTTCCAGTTTTTCCTTTAGCCCAAACCATCCGCCTACATCCCTGAGACTCAGAAATACAACAGGTAGCAGCCCGATTACAATTATGAAGAACTGAAGAACCTCATTATAGATTGCTGAAGAGAGTCCTCCCAGGTAGGTATATCCAAGAACAATAAGCGCAGATATCCATAAACTCAGGTTAAAATTCCATCCAAGAACATTTTCCATCAGAAGGGCAAGAGCATACATTGATATTCCGGAAGCAAGGATCGTCATTAATGCGAACAATATTGCATTTAAGCCCCTGGTCTTTTCATCATACCTGAGCTTCAGGAATTCCGGCACTGACCTCGCTTTAGAACCGTAATAAAAAGGCATCATGAAAAGTGCCAGGAAGATCATAGCCGGGATTGCTCCTACCCAGTAAAAATGAGTTGTAAGCATCCCGTATTTCATTCCTGATCCTGTCATTCCCATAACTTCAAGTGCTCCCAGGTTTGTGGAGATAAAAGCCAGGCCGGCAACCCAGGCTGGCATAGACCGTCCAGCTTCAAGGAAAGCATTCGCATTTTTCATAAATTTACGCAGGAACCAGCCAATGCCAAGTACAAAGAGAAAATAGATTATCATAATAAGATAATCAATCCAGTGCAACTCAAGTCTCATAACAGAAGGATTTTATGTATTTGTTAAACAATACCGGTCTCCCTGGTATCAAAATAAATCAGTCAAAGTAAAAATACATTTTCTGATTGGTTTTCAAAGTATATTAAAGGTATTTTTTCTACAAGGCATAAATGCTATATTTGTTTCATGATGCCTGTTAAAACGCGTTATTTTTTATTCCTTTCATACAGAGGGACCAATTTTCATGGCTGGCAGATTCAACCTAATGCTGTAACTGTTCAGAAAACAATTGATACAGCATTAAGCCTGATACTGAATGAAGAGATTAACACAATTGGAGCAGGCCGCACAGATACAGGTGTACATGCCCTTGTGTTTTGTGCCCATTTTGACAGCAACAATCCTGATTTGAATTCAGATAAAAGGCTTATTTTCAGGCTTAACCGGATACTTCCCAAAGACATCGCAATAAGGTCAGTCAGAAAAGTTGTTACTGATGCAAATGCAAGATTCAGTGCTGTTTCACGGACCTATAAATATTACATTTCAAGGATCAAGGATCCTTTTTCTGAAGAATCCAGCTGGTACATACATGGAGATCTGGATATGGAATGTATGAATCAGGCTTGTAAAATACTTACTGAACATAATGATTTCACAAGCTTCAGTAAGCTTCATTCAGATACTAAAACAAATATCTGCAAGATCTTTTCAGCCGTATGGACATCAAGTGGAGAAAGCCTTGTTCTCACGATCCGGGCTGATCGTTTCCTTAGAAATATGGTAAGAGCAATTGTAGGTACCATGGTTGATGTCGGATCAGGAAAATTAAGTATTTCTGACTTTGAAAACATAATCCTTGCAAAGGACAGGTGCAGGGCCGGGAAATCAGCCCCGGCCAAAGGTTTGTTCCTTACAGAAATTGAATATCCTGATGATATTTTTATTTGAAACAAGTATTTAATAATAGTGATAATTATCACTTAAATCAATTGTTAGTAATTTCACAATACTGAAAATTAATTTTATTTTTGACGCACTTTTGATCATATTAAATTCAAATTATTATGAGTCATGAATGGTTAATTCTGTTCTTTATGG
>CAYLYN010000111.1:0-753 GCA_964387565.1 uncultured Rikenellaceae bacterium
TTGAGCCCTTGCGCCTTTTTTATCTTCCCCCATACATCATATATCTTTTGAGCCGTTCCTCCATCATATTCTGTTCTTTAACAGCGTTTTCGAGCTGTTTAAGCGCTTTTTCCTCCCTTTCGCTTAGTGTCATCACACCTGAGGCCCTTTTTACCGCATTTCGTCCGAAACGCTTTCTCAGACTGTCCATGGCCAGGTAGAGACTTACTTTTTCGGGGGTATCGTCAAACATGTCGAGTTGCTGTACACCTCTGACCAGATGGCTGAACCTGACCCCGATCAGTCTTATGAGCATGCGCCTCTGGTATAGCCTTGTGAAGAGCTCCTTGGCAACACCGGCAAGCACATGGTCGAAAGATGTGTATGGTATGCGTTTCTGCAGGGTGTGAGTGTCGAAATTGGAATATCTTATTTTAACTGTGATGCACGATGTGAGTTTCTCCTGCTTCCTGAGCTCAAACGCAATCTTTTCTATCATACTCACCAGAAGCTGGTTAAGCCTGGTCATGTCGGTGGTGTCCTTCTCAAATGTATGCTCTGTACTTATTGATTTCTGTTCCGAGTAGCTGAAAACAGGTGTTGAATCAATGCCATTGGCTTTCTTCCATATGTCAATACCATTTTTGCCCATAATCTTTTCGAGCATTTCCGGGGGAATATTCCTGAGCGTGTATATTTTTGCTATTCCCATTGAACGGAGCAGATGGTAAGTCTTCTGACCTATCATCGGGATCTTGTTTATCGAAAGCGGGT
>CAYLYN010000111.1:763-13980 GCA_964387565.1 uncultured Rikenellaceae bacterium
TCTTTCTGCACTTCTATCTCCCCGTTTGGTTTTGCTTCTCCTGTTGCTATTTTAGATACAGTCTTGTTGACCGATAATCCTATTGAAATGGGAAGCCCGGTCTCTTTTATTATATACTGCCTGAGTTCATGCGACCATTTGTAACATCCGTAGAAACGATCCATACCTGTAAGATCGATATAGTGCTCATCAACCGATGACTTTTCATAAAGAGGTGATCGTTCAGCTATTATATCTGTAACAATATTCGAGTAATTGCTGTAAAGCTCCATATCGCCTCGTATTATGATCGCATCAGGACACATATTACGGGCCAGTTTCATGGGCATTGCTGAGCTTACACCGTATTTGCGGGCCTCATAGCTGCAGCTTGATACCACTCCACGGTCCGACATGCCACCTATTATAACCGGTTTACCCATTAGCCTGCTGTTCTTCAGCCTCTCAACCGATACAAAGAAAGTATCGAGGTCGAGATGCAGTATGGAGCGTTCTATGTTACCTGAGAGGATCATTATAAAGCAGTTACGGTTATTAAGATTTTCTTTTCCTCTTTATTTTTTGCCCCCTGCCCCCTAAAGGGGGTTCAATTCAGAGCAGTTTATTTGCCCCCCTTTAGGGGGGATGGGGGGCGAAAAAATGAGGTTACGCAAACTTTTTTCTACTTTTTTTGGTTATTTCAAAAACATAGTTTATTTTTGATTAGAAATTAATCAAACTTATGATTACAATATAATCAAATATTTTATTATGTATTTTGCTTCCAACATAAAATTTTTGAGAAAAAGGAGAGGGCGTACACAGGATGATGTAGCATTTGCCCTTAACCTCAAACGTTCAACGCTAAGTGGCTATGAGAACGGTGTGGCTCAGCCCGGAATAGAGATACTTATCTCATTTTCAGGGTATTTTAATATTTCCATCGATACAATACTGAAGCTTGATATCTCAAAACTGTCAGAGAGTCAGCTCGGTGAACTGGAACGAGGATATGATGCTTATGTCAAAGGCAGTAATCTGAGGGTATTAACTACCACAGTAAACTCCCAGAACAGGGAAAACATCGAACTGGTACCTGAAAAGGCCAAAGCCGGGTATGCAACCGGATACGCTGACCCGGAATATATAGGAGAACTGCCGGTGTTTACTCTGCCATTCCTTTCGGACAGGAAGAAATACAGGACATTCCAGCTCAAAGGTGATTCAATGTTGCCTATACCGGATGGATCCTGGGTCACCGGCGAATTTGTACAGGACTGGATGGAGATTATTAGCGGAAAAGCTTATATAGTCTTTACTCTGGATGACGGAATTGTCTTTAAAGTGGTTGAAAATACCCTGCAGAAGGATGGAAAGCTTGTACTTTATTCGCTTAACCCGATCTATGAACCATATGAGGTTCATATAAATGAGGTAAAGGAAATCTGGAAGTTTGTTAACTACATAAGTAACGAATTGCCTGACCCTGTTTTACCCGAGAAACAACTCATACAGGCTGTTGCAGGAATGAAACATGACCTTCAGCGTATCAAGGCCAGGCTGGGAAGTGACATTTCTGATATAGATGAGGAGAGATAGAGGGAAGTCCGAAGTCCGAAGTCCGAAGATTTAGTCAACTTCCATCTTCCGACTTCCGACTTCCAGCTTCTCCCTTAATAAACCACTTTCCATTTTCAAATCCAATAAATTCCGGATCTATTCTATCAATCTCTTCCAGCTTGATCATCAGATGAGGTAAGGATTGTAAGTAGCTTATATCTTTTTTATTATACTGTAATTCTGAATTCATTATTATGAATGCTCCGGGTTCAATATAGTTCCGGAGGGCAGGGGATTCACAGATCAAAGGAGTTCCGGCCTCAGTGTAATTCATTATTTTGTTGAACACAGTTAACAGATTTACATCCCATACTTTTGCAAAATATACTTTTTCAGCACCTGAACTCAACATCCGGGAGCTATCTTTATTACTCTCTGGATTTGTCTCACAGTATATGGCATAACCTTCACCTTCATCAATAGCAATCAATCCTTCAGTGATCTCATGAAAGTGGGGCGTTATTTTAATTGCAGTAATCTTAAGTCGGGGAAGACTTTCAATTATCCTGCAAACCATACTGGTTTTGCCTGCTTTGTTTCCTGTGCCGGCAATTATTAGAAGATTTGGAACTGGTATCAGGATACTTGGAGGTATTATTCTTTTGTCAGCTCAATTATCATATTGATTATTTTCTCGTTATCTGATTCCGGGATCTTACCAACATACAGAGCCCTGCAGATTCTGTTCTTATCCACAATAACTACTGTATAGTTATCCTGAGGCATACCCCAGAGCTCCTGCAGTTTAGCATCATAATCAAAAAGTATTGTGGTATTGAATTTTTTTGCTTTGTTTCCTGCGATCATACGTATTAAGCCATTGGGTTTCCATGTCGACTTACAGTCAACAATACCTATACCTTTGAAGAGATCGCGGGTGATCCTCTTATCAACATCTACAGCTTTATTGACCGCTTCATTGAAAGGCTCATTCAGTTCCGATTCATCCGGATCAACGTAATTTATCTGCATTACTTTCCCCGCCCAGGAATTCATTGTAAACTCTTTCTTTTCAGAATCTGTGAACATCCAGTCAGGTGCTTTAACGCCCACAGCCAGCTTCACATTACCCTGTGCAAAGATGCCCGGAACAGTAAATATACTGATAACGAGAATGATAATCATTTTTTTCATAAGTCTGTCTTTTAAGTTTATGCCGAATATATGAATTTTTTATCATTAATTAATTTTTATGAATTTTAACATTAATCCGGTGAACAATATTACTTTTGCGGTCTTATTTACTGATATGCAATTAATACGAAATATAGCCATTATAGCTCATGTCGATCATGGGAAGACCACTCTTGTCGACAGGATAATACATGAATGCCAGGTACTCGACAAAAGAAAGGACGTTGGTGACCTGATCCTGGACAATAATGATCTGGAGCGGGAGAGAGGAATTACAATTCTATCAAAGAATGTTGCTGTTAACTACAAGGGTGTGAAAATTAATATAATTGATACTCCCGGACATGCTGATTTCGGAGGTGAGGTTGAGAGGGTTCTTAAAATGGCCGACGGAGTTCTCCTGCTTGTGGATGCACTTGAGGGTCCGATGCCCCAGACAAGGTTTGTTCTGGGAAAGGCAATTGCTCTTGGTCTTAAACCGATTGTGGTCGTCAACAAGGTCGATAAGGAAAACTGCAGACCTGATGAAGTTCAGCAGGATGTATATGAACTTATGTTCAATCTTGACGCCTCAGATGACCAGCTGAATTTTGAGACTGTTTTCGGCTCTTCAAAACTTGGGTGGATGGGAAGTGACTGGAAAAAACCAGGTTCTGATATAAGGTATCTGCTGGATATTATAATAAGGGAGATTCCTGCTCCTGAATATATACCCGGCAATGTTCAGATGCAGGTAGCTTCTCTTGATTTCTCAAGCTACGTCGGAAGAATTGCAATAGGTCGTGTCTTCAGAGGTGATATCAATGCAGGTTCTGACTATACATTGTGCAAAAGGGACGGGAAAGTTAATAAAGTAAGGGTAAAAGAATTATATGTTTTTGAAGGACTTGGACGGTTAAAAACTACAAGCGTCCGTTGCGGAGATTTATGTGCAGTTATAGGTCTTGAAGATTTTGAAATAGGAGATACACTTGCAGATCTTTTAGCCCCTGAGGCGCTGAAAAGAATTGAGGTTGATGAGCCTACCATGAGTATGGTATTTACAATCAACAATTCCCCTTTGTTCGGCAAGGAAGGTAAGTTTGTCACTTCACGGCACCTCAGAACCAGGCTTCTGCGCGAGACGGAGAAAAATCTTGCTTTAAAGGTTGAAGAGACAAAATCGGAAGATACATTTAATGTTTTTGGCAGGGGCATCCTTCATCTTTCAATTCTAATCGAGACAATGCGCTGCGAAGGATATGAATTCCAGGTAGGAAAGCCACAGGTAATTTTCAAGGAGATAGAGGGCATTAAATCAGAACCCTATGAGACACTGACTATTGATGTACCTCCTGATTTTTCAGGTAAGGCAATCGAATTAGTCACCCAGAGGAAAGGAGAGATGATAATAATCGAGCCGAAAGGCGATCTTATCCACCTGGAATTCGACATCCCGTCAAGAGGGCTCATAGGACTGAGGAATAATATGCTTACAGCAACAGCAGGAGAAGCTGTAATGCATCACCGCTTCCGTGCATACGACAAATACAAGGGAGATGAGCTGCTTCCGAAACAAAACGGATCGCTGATATCACTCGACATGGGAATGGCTACCGGATATGCAATTGACCGCCTGCAGGACAGGGGACGGTTTTATATAGATCCGGGTGAGCAGGTCTACAGGGGCCAGGTAGTTGGTGAACACACCAGGCAGGGCGACCTTGAAGTGAATATTGTAAAGGGTAAAAAGCTTACAAATATGAGAGCCTCAGGATCAGATGAAGGGCTTAGGATTGCACCAAAACTCAGGTTCTCACTCGAGGAGGCAATGGAACAGATCAAAGATGACGAGTACCTTGAAATTACTCCTATGAATTTGAGAATGAGAAAAATACCTTCATATAAATTTAGTTGAGTTTAAAAAAATACAGAGGATGAACATAAAGAATGTTATAAGAATAGTTTTGATATTAATATTAATATCTGTCTCTGATTTCGTATATGGACAGAATTTTGACTATGCCCGTTTTGGTATGAACGTTTCAGATGAAACGGCGCCAAAAGGGCTGCAACCCGGCGACAGGGCTCCTGATTTCGTTGGATATGACCAGAATGGAACACAGGTTGAGTTGAGAAAGGTTCTGGAGGGAGGTCCGGTTGTGCTGTTCTTTTACCGGGGGAAATGGTGTCCGGCATGCAGCAAGGTACTTAATGATTACCAGGATTCACTGAATATCATTTCAGGAATGGGATTCAGGGTAATGGCAATAACGCCTGAATCAATTGAGAATGTTGAGCAGACAGTTAAAATGCACAACCTTACATACCCTGTTATATATGACTGTCAGGAACAAATCATGAAAGATTATGGTGTAATGTTCAATGTTACAAAGGATTACGATGATATGTTGAAAAAGAACTATTCAATTGATATTGCAAAGAATAATGGGAGGGAAGTGGCTAACCTGCCAGTTCCGGCAACATATATAATCAATAAAGACGGAATCATTACGGCAGTTTTTTTTAATCCTGATTATAAGCGCAGAGCCAGCGTAAAATGGATACTTACAAATCTTGCAGGTGCCATGTAGGAGAAATCTCTATTTTTTCCAGAATTTTTCGATCTCTTCAAGTGATTTTCCTTTTGTTTCAGGAATAAACTTCCAGACAAATAAAAGAGCTGCAAAGCAGACTATTCCATAGATCCAGTAAGAAAAACCATGGTTAAACTTCGATGTAAGCCATACATTATCATTCATCATCGGGAATGTCCATGAGACTATCAGGTTAGATATCCAAAGCGTGGCAACAGGTACTGACATTGCGCCACGTATGCTGTTAGGAAATATTTCAGATAAGAGAACCCACGTTACCGGTCCCCAGCTCATGGCAAATCCTGCAATATAGAGAAGCATGAAAAGAAGAGCTGAAAGCCCCGTACTGCCTGAATAAAATGAGAATCCTAAAGACAGCATCGAGATACCCATTAACATGGCCCCGGAAATCATTAGCGGTTTTCTTCCGAAACGATCAACTGTAAATATTGCAACTATTGTAAACAGCATATTAATTATTCCTACTATTATGGTTTGCAGCAAAGAAGAATCAGTGCTTGCTCCCATATTTCTGAAAATATTCGCTGCATAGTACATTACTACATTAATCCCGACAAATTGCTGAAATACTGATAATAATACTCCGATTATTATTACTGAGTAACCAAACGACAGCCATGGTGCATTCTTTTCATGAAGGGTTGATTCTATTTCTGACTGGATCCTGGCTGCATTATCAGGTCCTGATATTCTTACAATAGTCTCAAGTGCCCTGAGCTTCCTGTTTTTCATCATCAGGTAGCGTGGAGTCTCAGGGATAAAAAATAAAAGAACCAGGAAGAGCAAGGCAGGAATTACACCAGAAAAAAACATCCATCTCCAGCCTTCATTAATCAGCCATTCATCATTGCCACTTCTGGCAATCAGGTAGTTAATGAAGTATATAATAACCATTCCTGTTATAATTGCAAACTGGTTCCATGATACAAGTTTTCCACGGATCTGTGCAGGAGATATTTCAGCTATATACATTGGTGACATTATAGAAGCAAGACCTATACCTATGCCTCCCAATATTCTGTAGATGATAAATGAATATACATCGAGCATTCCGAAAATATTAAGTGCTTCTGGCTGCCACGCACCAAATGCAGAAATAGAAAATAGCAGGGCAGTAATTATCAGCCCAATTTTCCTGCCCAAAGCCTTTGCAATAAAACCTGACGCTGCAGCTCCGATAATGCACCCGACCAAAGCACTTGAGACTACAAATCCTTTAACCGAATCTGCGATATCCCTGATAGATTCTATATTTTCCTGTAATGGTACCGGTCTGCTTAAATATCCTGAAAGAAAGAAAACCAGTGGTATTAGTATAACGCTGCCATATGAAAGTCCGCGTCGCACACCCAGTAATCTAAATAACTGTCCTGAAACAATAAAATATATAAGTATGAATACAGATGCTACAAGCCATCTGTACTGAGTTATCAGAGTCTTTGCATAATCATAGTTTGAGGGATCAAGAGCTTTTGAAATATACAAGCCTACTAAAGATTTTTCAGCTCCATTTACAACCGCTGTATCAAAACCAAAGAGAAATCCTCCAAGTGTAGCAACAAGGGTAATCCTTGTAAGGTACTTATTACTCATTCAGAAAATCATTCAATGGTTTCATGGCTTTGAATACACTTGCAGAAAACTTCAGGTAATCAGGTCCTGTAACTATTTTGTCAGTAGTGTTATGGACAGCTAAAAAGCTCTTGAACTTGAGCAGCTCAAGATTTTTGTGTTCCGGATCAAAACCCTTAGGTGCTTTTTTGAGTTTTTCTCCGTCAAGCTGGCCAAAATATTTTTTAAAATCAGCAGAATTAATTGTTTTCAGAAGTGCTGAAGGTTCATCATCAATTTTGGCCCTTATAGCATTAAGCCAAGGTGCAGGAGGCAGATACGCACCGCCTGCCAGCATGCTCTTTCCGGGTTCAATGTGAAAATAATATCCTGCATATTTGTCTCCGTTCTTTTTACCACCTCTTACCATAAAGGCGCCCATGTTGGTTTTATATGGAGACTTATCATGGGAGAACCGTACATCCCTGTTAATTCTGAAGATGCAGCTTTTGGATTCAAGTCCTTTCATAATAGGATCAAAACCGGTTATTTCATTTAAAAGGGCTTGTACGAAATTTTCAAAATTTAGTTTTGCCGCAAGGTAATCATTCCTGTTTTTATCGAACCATTCCTTATTGTTATTGAGCGAAAGCTGCTTAAGGAATGTTAGCGTTGATACTTCAATTTTTATCATTTTTTGCAATATTAAACTGACATGAAAAAAAAACTTTGAAATTAGTCAATGCTCATAATCAAATCTCAGGAAAGGTAAAAGTACTAAAATTAATGATGTCCGGAATTATGTCAAAAATAAAGAATCAGTGTTATAAATAAAAAAAACTATTATTAATGTGGAATATAAGTTAAAATTGATTATATTATAATCTGATTTCTGATCAAATACTAATCAAAATTTTTAAAAAATGGGTAAATTTGATAAATTCTGCCAGAGCTGCGGGATGCCAATGGAAAAGGATCCTGGAAAAGGAGGAACAAATGCTGACGGTTCTGTTTCAGCAAAATATTGCAGTCTGTGTTACCAGGAGGGGGTTTTTAAAGATGATTTCACTTCCTCGGGTGAAATGATAAAACTGGTTAAAGAGAAGCTCAAAGAAATGGGCATAGGACCAATTAGGAGATGGTTCTACACTTCTCATATCAGCCAGCTAGAAAGATGGAAGGGTTAGAAGCTGCTGATTTGCGTTTCTGCTCTAATTTTTTTTGCTGATGAGGGTCGTAAATCCGGCTTTTTGTAAAGTAAATTCAATCTTACCATCGGCAACAACTGTTTCACCTACTTTTTCCATGCCTTTTGTTTTGTCAGTGACAAATATTTCAAAGCTTCTGACCTGTTCAGGTATTCCGGTGACGGTTGCCGGACATTCAGCTCCATTATTAACTATATGAATTGCAAATTCAGCTCTGGCTATATTGCTGAATGCAGCGCAGTTAATACCTTCTCTGCTGATTTTCAATGGCAATGCAAACGATTCTGCCGGTGTAGCGGATAATTGCTTTAGATTCCAGAAACGCTGTGTTGGCTTCAGAGGACCATTGGTACCAAAAATCCCGGCACCGGTTAATAAAGAATAATCAGCGGTAAGTTGCCATTGCAGGATTGAAATGGGTTCGCAGATTGATAAAATCCTCGTATAGAGATTAATCTCATAGAATGCAAAAGATTCTTCAGAGAATATTTCCGGATAGTTCCATGCTGCGGCATCAGTACTGCCTTCTCCTATGATTAAAGGAAGGTTCAGTTCCTTTGCAGCTCCGGCCCATTTTTTAAGGGTTTCTTCCGTGCATCCTCTCCAGGAATGGAATGAGACCGCCCCAATATACTTGTGTGTCTGGGGATCATTTATTGCAGGAATTATAAAATCAAATGTTGTTGCATCTGAATTATCTCCAAGCAGAAGTTTTGTTGCCAAACCGCGTTCTGCTAGATGAGCACCCAATCCTTTAATAAATTCGGCATGTTCCTTCCCTGTATGCCGCACATTTATACCAAGATCAGATTCATTGAACGAAAACATTTCTGCTTCAACACCATAAGTGTCTTTCATATATTGGATATAATCACCTATCGACCTGTATATTTTCTCGGTTTTCTCCGGATTCAACGGGTAACCATAGATTCCCTTTGACCGGTTTCTGAATGCATCCATTGGATCACCAAGTATAGCCCAGGCAGGAGCTGACCAGTCACTAATAATTACAGGCATTCCAATTTTCGTAAGTCTCTGTGCCATCATCATTGCTGCATGGACACGTGGATTTAGCTTACCCTGCTTTGCCGCTTCAACAGGATCATTGTTTTCATCTGGATGCCAGAATGCCCATGGCATTTCTACTCTGCCCCAGGCAATCCGCATGTTATCAAGGCAATAGTCAATAACCTGCGGATCAGTAGCAGGATTTTGCAGCCTGAAGTTACCACCAAAGCCCTCAAATTTTCGCCCTGGGTTATGTGAATCGATTTTAATGGCAACAGGAGAATGGTCAATCTCACCGGTGCTTTTAATTGTAATGGTTTTTTCCGAGGAATATCCTTTCCTCAGCCGGGAATTTAGAAGCCTGATATACAATTGAATGCCATCAGCATCAGATTCATTCCTGACTATGATATTGCTTGTTTTGTCGATATCAATATCAAGCTGTATTTTGCCAGTCTCTACTGTGAGCCCTTTTGCAGAGACCTTTAATGGTTTTTTATTTGCAGATGATAACAGATTAGAAATTTTATGAGTGGGTCCTTCAGCTGAGGAACCATTCTTAAAACGAATCTCTCCGTCGGAATAAATACTGGCTGGTAAACGGACTGAAAAGTAAGCTCCTTCGATAGTTGTATCTGCTTCTGAAGTGGCCTTTACCTTCACCTTAGCTATTCCATTTCCTGTATCTTCAACAATCTGGCTGAAGCTGATTGTTCCTATTCTGGTACTGACTATCTGCATGTTTCCATCCCTGTCATATTTAGGTCGCTGCTTCTCCCTGCCAGTGGAAGTTATGTCAGTCCAGTCAACTGAAACAACCCTAAGGCTTGATTCAAATTCCATCAATTGACCATCAACACGAATTCCGGTTATGTTACTCCAGGCCATTAATTCAGCCTGTGCGGAAAGATTGCTGCTTAAAAGTAATCTGAAAAGAAGTATACCGGAAAGGAGGGAAATTCTGATAATTACAGTCGGATGGATTTTAATTTTTTTCATAGTAAACATGATTATCGGATGATATTCAATTATGGTTGATTCAAAATTTAGTGACTAATTTAAGGAATAAAGTAAAGGAGATGGTTCAGATCATAAACTTTTTACTGAAACTGCAATTTTTATAAGGTAAAAGGGTAAATTTGAGTCAAAATACAATTTTACCAAAATGAAATCGTTGCCATTAAGATTCATTCAGTCTCTGCAAGTGGTTTTTGTGATTGCGGTCCTCATTACAAGCCAATCGTGCAATAATTTTCCGCACGAAGACCTGCAAAACACTGTTGATGTTATAGTTGAAAAGTGGGTCCCTGATCTGCGCGAGGGCATTGCAGAAATATCTGTTTCTGAGTATGTCAGTAATTCTGTTATTTTAAAAGGAGAAACTGATTGTCAGCAGCTTGAAAAAGAGATATTTGACTCACTTTCTTCACGGGGGTTTTCTATTGTTGACAGTGTTTTGGTACTGCCAGGTGATGATGTAGGTGACAAAGTATATGGTGTTGTAATACTGAGTGTTATAAATTTGCGACAAAGGCCTTCTCATAGTGAAGAACTGGTATCCCAGGCACTTATGGGAACACCTGTCGCGATCCTGAAGAACACCGGTTACTGGCTGTTGATTAAGACTCCTGATAATTATATCGCCTGGACTGAAGCAGGTTCGGTTCAATTAATGACTGAATCTGAGTTAAAGGATTGGAAAGGTGCAGATAAGGTTATCTTTATCGATAATTCAGGTTGGATTTATGAAGACACTGAAGAAGAGAATGTTGTGGGAGACATAGTAGCAGGATGTATTGTAAAAAATGAAGGCATGAAAGGAGCTTATGTAAAGGTAACTCTTGCAGACGGACGGGAGGGGTATGTTAAAAGCAGGGCCTTAAAAGATTTTAAAACATGGGTGAATGAGACAAAACCTTCAGGTATTGAGCTTTACAGAGTAGCTTCATCATTGAAGGGGATACCTTATCTCTGGGGTGGAAGATCTTCAAAGGGCCTTGATTGCAGTGGTTTCGTCCAGAATGTCTTTTTCATGAATGGAATTATCTTATCAAGGGATGCCTCTCTGCAGGCTTTGCACGGGGCTGATATTGACATATCGGATGGATGGAATAATCTGGAGACGGGAGATCTGCTTTTCTTCGGATCTATGAGGAATTCAAAACCAAGAGTTACTCATGTGGCCATATATAAAGGAGATAGTGAGTTTATTCATTCTGCAGGAATGGTGAAGGTAAATAGTCTTGATTCAACAAGAATGAATTACAGCAGTTACAGAAAGAATACTCTGCTTTCTGCAAGAAGAATAATTGGATCAGTCGGTACTGAAGGTATAACCGCCGTCAAAGATCATAAGTGGTATTAAGCTTTAAGTATTAAATAATTATGACAAGCAGAAGAGATTTTCTAAAGAATTGCAGCATTATGACAGGAGCAGCGGGTTTTTCATATTTGGGACTGAAAGGAGAGATGATACCTGAAAAAAAATCCGGAAAGAGAACTGGCAAGGGACTGATTCTCAGATTCAGACCTTATGATTTGCAATTGAAGCATGTGTTTACGATCGCAACCAGTTCGCGAACAACAACACCTGTAATGCTGACAGAGATTGAATATGAAGGAGTGACAGGTTATGGAGAGGCATCGATGCCTCCATATCTGGGTGAAAGCCATGAATCAGTTGGTAATTTCCTTAAAAAGGTCGATTTATCTCAGTTCTCCAGTCCGTTCCTTATGGAGGAGATACTGAACTATGTTGAACAGTTGGCTCCAGGATCTTATGCAGCCAAGGCTTCAGTAGATATCGCTCTTCATGATCTGACCGGAAAATTAATGAACCAGCCATGGTACAGGATCTGGGGCCTGGATCCCGGAAAAACACCATTTACATCTTTCACAATAGGTATTGATGCGCCTGATGTTGTTAAGCAAAAGGTTAAGGAAGCTTCGCCATACAGGATTTTAAAGGTAAAACTCGGTCAGGACAATGATAAAGAGATGATAGAGACTATCAGAAGTGTGGCTGATACTCCATTGTGTGTAGATGTGAATCAGGGATGGAAAGATAAAAAAATGGCCCTGGATATGATCTATTGGCTAAAGGAAAAGGGAGTTACATTTATTGAACAACCAATGGCCAAAAGTATGGTTGAAGATATAGCCTGGCTTACTCAGAATAGTCCTTTACCTGTGATTGCCGATGAAGCTGTTCAGACTATCGGCGATATTAAAAAGGCTGACGGAGTTTACAGCGGAATAAATATAAAGCTGATGAAGTGCGGAGGTATGCGCGCTGCATTTAAGATGATAAATACCGCAAGGGCCCTGAATATGAAGGTAATGATTGGATGTATGACAGAGACCTCGTGTGCTGTTTCAGCAGCTGCACAGCTCTCGCCAATGGTCGACTGGGCTGATCTTGATGGTAATCTGCTTATCTCTAATGATATATATGACGGTGTGACTGTCGTGGACGGAAAGCTTATGCTGCCTGACAGGCCTGGAATCGGAATAATTAAAAAGGTTTAAGCCTTTTTCTGAAATATTCATTAAAAAGATATTCTGTAAACTAATTTATAATGGACCTTATAAAAAAAGTTATCATAGGCATGCTGGCAATAGCTTTCACAACAGGCTGTGTACAGCAGAGCAAAAATGACAGGGGAAAGGGAAAAAATCTTCCACGTGTGGCTATTGCCGGATTAGCAATTGAATCAAGCACATTTTCTCCCGCATTTACTCATGAGGAAGCATTCCATGCAAAAACCGGCAATGATGTTTTTTCTTTTTACCCGTTTTTAGCTGCTGACTCAGTCGACAGGATGAGGGCCAACTGGTTTCCTGCCTTAAAAGGCCATGCACTGCCGGGCGGAAGAGTTACAAAAGAGGCTTATGAATCACTAGTTAATAAAACTCTTGAGCTTTTAAAGGAAAACACACCTTATGACGGACTCTTTTTTGACATTCACGGAGCAATGAGTGTTGAAGGACTGGATGATCCTGAAGGAGATTTAATAGTACGTGTACGTGAGGTAGTAGGCAGAAAGACCATAATTTCAACTTCAATGGACCTTCATGGCAATGTCAGCCGGAGACTGGCACAGAACAGTGATCTGATAAC
>CAYLYN010000112.1:0-13949 GCA_964387565.1 uncultured Rikenellaceae bacterium
TTTTAACATGATTATTTCTCCATTCGCCGTAGGCGATAGGGTTTTGTAGAAAATGAGTCCAATATAGAATATCTACCGCGTAGCGGTTTAACATATACCCGTTCACAGATAGAAGATGTTTATTATTACATTGAAAATCAATAATTTCACCATAAAAAGAGAACGTTCCGTGAAGAATATATCGACGCTCTTAGGAAGTATCCTTAACCTCTACGAGGTATCTTAATCGTTGTTCAATCACCTCTACAGTACCTCAAGCCCTACGGGCTATAGTTATCATTTATTAATAGTATAGTTGATTTGTAGTATCCATTATGAAATTAGGAACATCTTATTGAATACTATAATTAGAAATGGGATATTTTGCCGCACTAATGTTTTTTTTAACATGATTATTTCTCCATTCGCCGTAGGCGATAGGGTTTTGTAGAAAATGAGTCCAATATAGAATATCTACCGCGTAGCGGTTTAACATTTTAAAAATCTATTGAAATTTTTTAAATTTGTTTAGCTGCATTATTAATTAATCTGATTTAACATGAAACCCGGTACATTTACGCAAATGTATGTACAGCTTGTTTTTGCTGTGAAGAACAGAGATGCTGTACTAAAGAAAGATTTCAGGGAAAGTGTATTTGAATACATGAGCGGAATAATTACCAATCTGAAACATAAATCAATCATTATCAATGGAACATCAAACCATGTTCATATCCTATTTGGATTAAATCCTTCGGTTTCAATATCAGATACTGTTCACGATGTAAAGAGGAGTTCTTCACTCTTTATCAATAATGAAAAACTCTGCCCTTGCAGATTCTCCTGGCAGGAGGGTTATGGAGCTTTTACATATAGCCGATCACAGATAGAAGATGTTTATTATTACATTGAAAATCAGGAATCTCACCATAGAAAGAGAACGTTCCGTGAAGAATATATCGACACTCTTACTAAGAATGAAATAGAATTTAACCAACAATTTCTATTTGAATTCTGGGATGATTGCCTGTATCCATAACCTCTACGAGGTATCTTGATCGTTGTTCAATGATCTCTACAATACCTCAAGCCCTACGGGCTATAGTTACCATTTATTAATAGTATAGTTGATTTGTAGTATCCATTATGAAATTAGGAACATCTTATTGAATACTATAATTAGAAAATTGGATATTTTGCCGCACTAATTGTCCGTAGTCGGGACTCATTCCGGGATCAACTAAAAGCACTTAAAGAGGATTAAGTAAATTATCTGAATACTATCTTAATAGTGTACTCTTCTTCAACTGGCTCTCCGTTTTCTGTTGCAGGTATCCATGAGGGCCCTTCCTTTAATAACCTTTTTGCTTCGCGTGAATATGCCTGACCCGGACTTTCCAGTATCCTGATGTTTGTCAGGCTGCTGTCGGGATTTACAATAAAACTTATTATAACAAATGGCTCTGTTTTATTGTCTCCAGGGATTTGACGAATATTCCTTTCAATATAAAGATTGAAACTGTCAAGTCCTGTAACCGGCTGAGGGGTAGTGTGCCTGGCAGGCGCCATGCTCTTTGCTGCAGCAGGAATGGAAACACCTGCTACCGCTGACCGTTCCATCTTTTTTTCAGATTCCCTTACTTCATCTGATGTTATATCATATTCAGGAACCACTGTAATTTCTTTATCTGCTATCAACTCTTCCGTGTCTTTCAGTGCAGCAGATATTTCTGATTCCTGAATTTCAGGAACAACTGGTGGCTGAATTTTTGCGGAAACAGTTTCCTGCTGTTCAGGAGCTTTTTTCATTGAACTTACCCCACTTGTTTTATCACTTTTATCAACTATTGGTTCAGAAGAGGCAATATCCAGTGCAATTTCAGGTTTGTTAATATCATTTTTGCTGATCATAATATCCTGTTCCTGTTTTCGGGTCATGAAAAGAACAGATATTGTTACAAGAAATGCTACGGCTGCAGCTATGCGGTAATAAGCAGCATATGACTTCTTTACGGTTCTCTCCTGTATCTTTTTTCTCAATGCAGCCAGATCTTTCTCTGCTTCATCGGATGATATCATTGAAAATCCATCAGAAGCATCTTCAGCAAAGGGATCTTTCTGGAGCTCTTTCTCAAAGAGATTTCTCTCTTTTCCAGTCATCTGACCATTTCTGTACCTGAAAAAGTCATCACTGTCTGGGATCTTATTTTTCCTGTTCCTGTTCATTTTTCTCTTCAAGACAAATTTTCAGATTTCTTTTTGCATTCTGAAGATAGCTCTTCACCTTATTCTCGTCGAGACCCCGGATTGATGCAATCTCTTTATAGCATTTGTTCTCATAATAAAAAAGTAAAATACACTCTTTTTGTTCCTTTTTCAGATTTTCGATACAATCTGACAGTCTCTTCTCCATATCTGTTCTGTCTTCATCAATTGGATGCACCGAATAGCTGTTTTCCATAAAAACTACAGGATCATTTATCCATTCTTCAAATCTTTCTTTTTTTGATTTCTCTGATCTCAGCTGCATAAGGCAATAATTTTTTGTCACGACATGCAGCCATCTCCTGAAATTTTCTATTCTCTGCTTTGGGATTTCAGTTATAAGCTTCTCAAAAATCTGCATTACAGCATCGGACGACTCTTCCCTGTTTTTAAGGTATTTGAGGCAAACGCCATATACAAGGTGCATATAGCCTGCAAACAGATCTCCCAGTACCTGCAGATCGCCTGATGAAGTGAATTCTTCTATCAGGTCCTTCTCCGATTTCTTTTTCTGCTTTCTGTATGGAATCTTAAATAACAACCTGAAAGAAATCTAATAAACTAAGACATACAAAATATAGGAGGGTGAAAATCAAAATCCATTAACCACAGAGATCACAAAGGAAAAACACAAAGGTCACAAAGGAATAATAATCAAGGATTTAACTTTGTGCACTTTGTGATCCCGATAGCTCCCAATAGCTATCGGGACGGGACTCTGTGTCCTCTGTGGTTATGATTTATTTTTTAACATCCCCAATCATTAGATAATAATTATAAAGATAGTCGAATTCTAAAAAACTCATATGTGTTTTATGGAATTTGGAAAATCCCTGCATCATAAAGGAAATGTTTAACCAAAAAATAATGTCATGAAAACAAGTTTATCAGTTATTTCAATAGCGATTCTGGCAGCAATAATGGTTGCTTTTACAGAATCTGTAACAATCACAGGAAAGGTAACGGATTCAAATGGTCAGCCACTGTCAGGGGTGACAATAAAATCGAAACCGGGATCTGTTACTTCAGTAACCGATTACAATGGTTTTTATAGAATTGTAACGGGGAAAGAGGCAATGAAGCTCGAGTTTTCTCTGCCTGGCTATAAAACAGTAACCGAAAGCATAGGTGGAAGAAGTATAATCAATGTAAAATTGAAACCAGAAACAGTTGAGATTGACGATTCCTCCCCTGTAAAGTATGACAGGAAGAAAGATTACGAGGGAAGGTCTCTCGGTGTTGCTGTAGCTGCCGCATATGCTTCAATGTCATACGAATCGAAAGGTTCATTTAACAGATATAATTATGATTTTAATACCGAAGGGTATGCATCAGTTAATGAAAGCGGATTTAGAAATGTAATGAATAATCCGCTCTCAACATTTTCTATTGATGTGGACAACGCTTCTTATTCGAACATCAGAAGGTACATAAATATGGGGCAGCTCCCGCCTGCTGATGCCGTAAGGATAGAAGAGATGATCAACTATTTCAAATATGATTACCCTGAGCCTTCGGGAGACCATCCGTTTTCAGTGTTTACCGAGATGGCTGTATGTCCATGGAACAGTAACCATCAGCTGCTGCATATAGGACTAAAGGGAAAAAGCATCGACAAGTCTGCTCTTGCTCCTTCCAATATAGTATTCCTGATTGATGTTTCAGGATCAATGAATGCCCCAAATAAGCTCCCTCTTCTTAAGTCAGCTTTCGGTTTGCTTGTTAATGAGCTCAGGCCTCAGGACAGAGTTGCGATAGTTGTATATGCCGGGGCTGCAGGGCTTGTTCTGGAGTCAACTTCGGGAAACAGGAAGGAAGCAATTATGGGTGCTATCGACAATCTTGCGGCAGGAGGCTCCACTGCAGGCGGTGCAGGTCTTAAACTGGCTTATGCCGAAGCCCGCAAAAACTTTATAAAAGGGGGCAATAACAGGATCATTCTTGCAACAGATGGAGATTTTAATGTCGGGGAGTCAAGCAATGGGGGAATGGAAAGGCTTGTAGAGGAGAAAAGAGAGGAAGGTATCTTCATTACTGTTCTGGGATTCGGTATGGGAAATATTAAGGATGACAAAATGGAGATCATAGCCGATAAAGGGAATGGTAATTATTCCTATATCGACAATCTCCAGGAAGCAAGGAAGGTTCTTGTTCGTGAATTTGGAGGTACCCTTTTTACAATTGCAAAGGATGTAAAGTTCCAGATTGAGTTTAATCCTGCCAGAGTTCAGGCATACAGGCTTATAGGATACGAGAACAGACTCCTGAATGATGAGGATTTCAATGATGACAGGAAAGATGCAGGCGAGATGGGATCGGGACATAATGTTACTGCACTTTATGAACTTATACCTGCAGGATCGGATGAGAGACTGCCATCTGTTGATCCTCTTAAATACCAGGTATCCGAAAAAAGGATTTCAAAAGTCAATAATAATTCATCAGAATATCTTACTATTAAGTTACGATATAAGAATCCGGATAGTAACAGCAGCATATTATTTGATAAACCTGTGAAAGGTCCTGTTAAAACTATTGATGGTGCATCTGATAACTTAAGATTTGCTGCTGCGGTTTCAGAATTCGGAATGATACTCCGTAACTCGGAATTCATCGGTAATGCAACTCTTGATGGAGCTGCAAGTCTTGCAGGATCGGCAAGAGGAGAGGATGAAGATGGTTACAGGGCTGAGCTTATAAGGCTTATTAATACGGTAAAAGATATGAAGACCTTTGCCGGAAATCAATAAATCAGTTTCGAAAAAATGTCTCCTCCCGGGTTGTCTTTATGATGATAAATTGTTTTAAAGATTTCTGCGGAGGAGATATTTTTTTTAGTAACAAATGTCAGAGAAATATTCTAACTGATGCAGCATGATGAGTTTTTTTTTGTCCTTACTTTGTTATATGGATAAACCTAACAAAGCCTGAAATGTTAAAAAATTTCTTCATCAATGCGATCCGCACAATGAAAAAACAGCGCGGAAATGTTCTTTTAAACGTAGGTGGCCTCACGATTGGTTTAACAAGTTTTCTTTTTATTTCATTATATGTTATAGATGAGCTTAGCTACGACAAGTTTCATAAAAACTATGAGAATATATACAGGATAAAGATTATCGGCCGTATGTCAGGGAGTGCTCTTGATCAGGCTATTACAGCAGCTCCCATGGCGAATGCCATAATGAATGATTACCCTGAAGTTCTTGTGGCAACAAGGGTCAGAAGACTTGGAGCCTGGCTTATTAGATATGAGGAGAACAGATTTAATGAAGATGGCGTACTGTTTGCAGATTCTACTTTTTTCAGAGTTTTTGATTTCAAGCTTCTGAAGGGAGATCCACGGACTGCCTTAGTCAGGCCAAAATCAATAATACTTACCGAGGAATATGCAAGGAAATATTTCGGAGAAAAGGATCCTGTCGGACAAAGAATGAGTGTAGAGGCTGATACTAACCTTTACACAGTAACAGGAGTTGTCCAGGATGTTCCCGATAACTCACATATGAAATTTGATATACTGGCTTCCCTCAGCTCTTATCCCGGAATGGCCAACAGTCAGCAGTGGATAAGCCATAATTTCTATACATACATTGTTCTTAATCCGGGAACAGATATAGGGAGACTGCAGGAGAAATTTCAGGAGATGGTCATAAAATATGTTGGTCCTCAGTTGCAGGAGATACTTGGCTTCTCAATAGACGATTTCAGAAAAGCCGGAAATGATTTTAGTTATATTCTTGAGCCTCTTGAAGATATTCATCTTAAAGGTGCTACCCAGTACCCACTGGAGCCTAACGGGTCGCTTACAACGGTTTATATTTTCGCAGTGATTGCATTTCTGATACTGATAATTGCAATAATCAACTATGTTAATCTGGCTACGGCCAAGTCAGCAAGCAGGGCTAAAGAGGTTGGCATCAGAAAAGTATCAGGTGTCAGCAAATCAGGGTTGGTAGCTCAGTTTCTCGGAGAATCTTTATTGATCGTAACGTTTGCTGCGATACTGGCAGTTATTTTGGTGTATGCCCTGGCTCCTTCTTTTAATCAGCTTATAGGGAAAAATGTATCTGTCTCACTGTTTGACAGTTATTCAGGTATTCTGTCTGTTGTTTCATTAATATTGATTGTTGGTATATCTGCTGGTTTTTACCCGGCATTTGTTCTGGCATCTTTCAATCCCATTGAAGTACTTAAAGGAACACTGAACCCGGGCTCAATGTCAAAAAGTCTCAGGGGATTACTTGTGGTAATACAGTTTACCGTTTCAATTGTAATTATAATAGGTTCAATAATTGTCTATAACCAGTTGAATTTTGTGACCAAGAAGGACCTTGGATTTGATAAGGAAAACCTGATAATTATACGCAGGCCTGACTCATTTTATAAACAGATGAAGGCTTTCCGCAATCAGGTGCTTCAGATCCCCGGTGTTGAAAATGTAGGATTTTCATTTGCTGTTCCGGGGGAAGTGTTTAATAATAATGCTTTTTACAGAGATGACGATCCGGATAAAAATACCTACCTCATAAATCAAACTTCGGTAAGCTTTGATTTTCCTCAGACTCTGGGTGTCAGTCTGGTAGCGGGCAGGTTCTTTTCAACAGAGTTTGGAACAGATTCTTCGGCAGTTCTTATCAATGAAGCAGCAGTTAAATCATTAGGATTAAAAGATCCTGTAGGGAAATATTTGCTTCAACCCAGAGGACCTCAGCAGTTCAGAAAACTGGAGATTATTGGTGTTATGAAGGATTTCAATATAGAATCAATGCATAAAGCCATAACACCGGTAGTTTTTACAGTCCTTTATGAGAGTCAGGGAGACCAGTTTGCCACAGTAAGGATTTCGGGTATGAACATTGCATCAACTGTCAGGGAGATAGAAAAGACCTGGCAGAATTTCACAACCAGACAGCCTTTTCAATATGATTTTTTCTCTGATATGTGGAATAACCTTTATGCATCCGAAATGAAAACCGGGAAAATATTTATCATTTTTTCTGTGCTGGCTATCTTAATAGCATGCCTTGGTCTGATTGGTCTTGTTACATACATAACAAATAAGCGCACCAGGGAGATTGGGATCCGTAAAACCTTTGGGGCCTCTAATAGAACAGTCCTTGGCCTGCTCTCAAGAGAGGTTATCTATCTTATACTTGGATCGTCATTAATAGCTTATCCGATTGCATATTTTGGTTCAGGATACTGGCTTGAAGGATTTGCTGATAAGGTGAGTATAAGTCCGTTTATTTATATCGCAGCAACTTTAACAGGGCTTTTGATCGGCTGGTTATCAATAAGCTATCAGACAGTAAAGGCAGCTAATTATAATCCTGCAAAAGCGCTGAGGATTGAATAATTATCTATGAAGGTTTATAATGCAACTGTCCAGTATGGACCGGAAGCTTTCTGCCGTGGTGACTATGGTAAGGATCTAGACGCGGATCAGGAAAATTAATGTATTAAAAATCAAGCCCAGATTAGCACCTTTTCAGATAATTGTCGATTTCTGTGGCCACTTTCCGTCCGGAAGCAATAGCATTGACAACAAGACTGGCCCCACTTGTTGCATCACCGGCAGCAAAGAATTTATGCCGGCTGGTCATATGATTTTCGTCTATCTTAATGTTTTTTCTCATATTTAAATCAATCCCTGATTCGGTAATAAGTCCTTCAAGTACAGGGTGAACGAATCCCATAGCCAGCAGAACCAGTTCAGCATCAATGATTCTTCTGGTATCGGCAACAGGTTCCATTACATATTTCCCGTCAATGTTCTTCCATATAACATCTTCAACCTCAACTCCGCTGACTTTGTAGTTATTGCCAATAAAACGGAGCGAGGATACATTCCAGAATCTTTCGCATCCCTCTTCATGAGATGATGAAGTTTTAAGGACCTTGGCAAAGTATGGCCACGGGTTATCTTCGCTTCTCTCTGCAGGAGGTTTAGGCAGAATCTCAATCTGCCAGACCCTTGCTGCTTTTTGCCGTATTGAGGTTCCCACGCAGTCTGATCCTGTGTCGCCTCCCCCGATTACCAGTACATTTTTACCTTCTGCATTTATTGGATTATCAGAAGGATCGATCTCACCGGAGTTTACCCGGTTCTGAAGAGTAAGAAAATCCATAGCAAAATGAATACCCGACAAATCTCTGCCTTCAATCATTAGGTCACGCGGATGACCTGCACCAATGGTAATGCAGACAGCATCAAATTGTTCTTCAAGTTCGGCTGCTTTAATATCTCTGCCTATTGTTACAAGAGTCTTGACATTGACACCTTCTTTTATCATAAGGTCAATACGCCTGTCAATCGTATACTTGTTCAGTTTAAAGTCCGGGATGCCGTATCTCAGCAATCCTCCTGGCTTGTTATCTTTTTCAAACAGGGTGACGGTATGACCTGCCTGGTTTAGAAGATCTGCTGCTGCCATTCCTGAAGGTCCGCTGCCAATCACTGCTACTTTTTTCCCGGTTCTGTGTTCAGGAATAACAGGCTTAATATAACCTTCGGCAAAGGCACGTTCCACAATAGCAACTTCATTTTCCCGGATAGTTACGGGATCATTATTTATGTTAAGAACACAGGCATGTTCACAGCTTGCCGGGCATATCCTTCCGGTAAATTCAGGGAAGTTATTGGTAGCAGCAAGCCTCTGATATGCTCCTTTCCAGTCACCTTTATATAACAGATCATTCCATTCGGGAATAAGGTTATCCACAGGGCAGCTCCAGTGACAGAAAGGTATACCGCAATCCATACACCTTGCTGCCTGCAGCATACGATCTTCGTTATTAAGGATCTGCTCAACCTCACTGTGGTCGCGGATTCTCTCATTAACAGGTCTGTTTCCTGCATCTTTTCTTTTTATCTTCAGAAATCCGTTTATATCAGCCATATTAGTTTAATTCAAAATTCAACTTAAAATTTTAGTTCCAGGTTCCATGCCTGACCTGAAACCTTGAACCTGAAACATGGAACAATTGTTTTAGCTTGCACTTATCTCAAGGTCGAGTTCCACTCCGGCTATTTTTTGCTTAAGCTCTTCAAGTTTCTGTTCCTGGAGCACCCTCTTATAGTCGTAAGGGATAACCTTTATAAACATTGGTAAATATTGGTTCAAATCATCAAGTATCATTTTTGCTTTTGCGCTTCCCGTGTAATTGTAATGTGCTGTTAAAAGGCTTGTTAGCTCCTTAATATCGCCCGATTCATCAACCAGGGAAAGTTCAACCATTCCCATATTACAGTAATAATCGAAATTACCTGTCTCATTAAGAACGTAAGCAATTCCCCCGCTCATTCCTGCAGCGAAATTGCTTCCCGTTGCACCGAGTACAACAACTCTTCCTCCGGTCATATATTCGCAGCAATGATTTCCTACACCCTCAACCACAGCTATTGCACCGCTGTTCCTGACTGCAAATCTTTCTCCTGCAACCCCGCATATATATGCCTCTCCTCTTGTTGCTCCATAAAGAGAAGTATTTCCGATGATAATGTTTTTATCCGGTGCAAATGTTGAACCTTCAGGTGGTACCACAATGATTCTTCCACCTGATAATCCTTTTCCAAGGTAGTCATTTGAATCACCTTCAAGATGAAGCTCAATTCCCGCGCAAAGAAATGCTCCGAAGCTTTGTCCTGCCGATCCTTTTAACCTGCATCTGATAGTCCCGTCAGGTAATCCTTCTCGTCCGTGAATCTTTGTTATTGTTCCGGAGAGCATCGCACCTATTGTCCTGTCAGTATTACGTATATCTTTCTCAATCTCAACAGGTTGTTTCTCTCTGATGGCATTTTCAGCAATGGAAATAAGTTCATTATCGAGCAGGTTGATAAGTTTTTTTTCCTGCTTTTCAATGCAATGCAAAGCGTTTTCAGATGCTTCAGCCGGAATTGCCAGCAGGTCTGTAAGATCGAGGTTTCTTATCTTCCAGTGGTCGATTTCATAATTCCTTTCCAGCAGATCAGCTCTTCCGATTACATCATCGAGTTTCCTATAGCCCAGTTCAGCAAGATTTTCACGGACCTCTTGAGCAAGAAATCTGAAGAAATTAACAAGGTAATCGGCCTTGCCGGCAAATCTTTTACGGAGTTCTTCATTCTGGGTAGCAACTCCTACAGGACATGTATTCAGATGACATTTTCTCATCATTACACATCCCAATACAATAAGTGAGCTAGTGGCAAACCCAAATTCCTCTGCTCCCAGAAGTGCTGCAATAATAATATCCCTGCCGTTCTTGAGCTGACCATCTGCCTGAAGCATTACTTTGCGGCGGAGATTATTCATTACAAGTGTCTGCTGCGTCTCTGCAAGTCCAAGTTCAAGAGGCAGCCCTGCGTGTTTTATTGAGGAAGAGGGGCTGGCGCCTGTTCCTCCTTCATAACCGCTGATTGTAATAAGGTCAGCTCCTGCTTTCGTAACACCAGCTGCAATGGTTCCAACACCTGTCTCAGAAACGAGTTTGACACTTATTTTTGCAGCCGGGTTGACATTTTTAAGATCAAATATAAGTTGAGCAAGGTCCTCAATTGAATAGATATCGTGATGAGGAGGAGGAGATATAAGTGTGATGCCTGGTATAGAATACCTGGTTTTTGCAATGATTTTATCAACCTTATGGCCCGGAAGCTGACCTCCTTCACCCGGTTTAGCTCCCTGGGCTATCTTGATCTGTATTTCATCGGCATTAACGAGGTAATTAGTAGTTACACCAAATCTACCACTGGCTACCTGCTTAATTGCGCTTCTTACTGAATCTCCATTTTCCAGAGGCTTAAATCTTAAAGGATCTTCTCCGCCTTCACCGGTATTGCTTCTGCCACCGATTCTGTTCATTGCTATTGCGAGTGTTTCATGCGCTTCCCTGCTTATGGAACCGTACGACATGGCACCTGTTACAAAACGTCTCATTATTCCCTCTGCTGGTTCAACCTCTTCAATGGGGATAGGATTCGATTTTATTTTTAGCAAACCTCTTATGAATCCGGGTTTTGCATTATCCTTATCAACTAGTTTAGAATATTCCTTGAACTTGCTGTAGTTGCCTGTTCTGGTACTCCACTGAAGAAGCGAGATTGTTTCGGGATTCCAGCCGTGATGTTCTCCATATTTCCTGTATGAATAGACTCCTTCCGTATGTAAATCAGGTTGTTTTTCAGCACTGAAAGCTTTCCTGTGCTGAATGAGAAGTTCTTCTGTTATCTCATTCATGCCGATTCCGCCTATTCTTGAGTTTGTGCCCGCGAAATATTTGTCAATTACGTCCTTATGTATTCCAATTGCCTCAAAAATCTGTGAGGAACGGTAACTTCTCAGGGTGCTGATACCCATTTTGGACATAATCTTAAGGATCCCTTTGTTTATTGAGTTTATATAGTTTTCCTCAGCTCTCATATAATCAAGCTGTATCTCCTTTCTTTTTACGAGCTGGTCGATTACAGCAAAGCTCATATATGGATTGATCATACTTGCTCCGTATCCGAAAAGAAGTGCAAAATGCATTACCTCCCGAGGTTCAGCTGATTCGACAACAATATCAATCTGCATTCTTTTCCTTGTCTTTATAAGGTGATGATGAACCGCTGATACTGCCATTAGGGAGGGGATAGGTGCCAGTTTTTCAGTTATTCCCCTGTCAGAAAGAATAATATAGTTATTTCCTGCATCAACTGCTTTCTCAGCATCAATGCAAAGCTGGTCGACTGCATTCTGAAGGGCTTCAGCACCTCCTGATGAATCAAAGTGAAGCTTTAGGTTTGCCGCTGAGAATCCTTTGTACCGGAGGTTTTTAACTATCTGAAAATAAGTGTTTGTTACTACCGGATTCTTGAACCTTACCAGCTTTACATGATCAGGTGATTTGTCAAGAATATTCTGTTGTAATGAGCCCAGATAGCCTGATAGTGTCATTACAAGTTCTTCCCTTATATGATCGATTGGAGGATTTGTTACCTGAGCAAAAAGCTGCTTGAAATAGTTAAATAGTCTGTAAGGTTTTTTCGACAAAACAGCAATAGGAACATCATTGCCCATCGACCCGATAGGTTCTTTACCCGTTGCAGCCATCTCCTTGATTAGTTTATCAGTATCTTCCAGAGAGTAGTTGAATGAGGTAAGATACTTATCGTACTGATCTCCCATGTCTGGTGACTCCTTCAGGCCTGTCTCAATCTCTTCAAGAGTGACCATATTTTGTTTTATCCATTCACCGTACGGAAATTCGCTGGCAAGTTTTGCTTTGAGCTCTTCATCATACAAAATAATTCCTTCCAAAGTATCCACAAGGAGCATTTTTCCTGGTTTCAATCTTCCTTTTTCCCTGATCTCTGATGCAGGAAATGACTGTACTCCTGTTTCAGAGCCCATCACAATGAGATCGCTTGTTGTGATCAGGTACCTGGATGGTCTTAATCCGTTCCTGTCGAGCATGCCACCTATGTACCTGCCATCAGAAAAAATCAGTGAGGCAGGGCCGTCCCACGGTTCAAGAAAAGTGGAATGGTAGAGGTAAAAGGATCTTAATTTGGATGAAATCGGATTTTTTGAATTAAAGGATTCTGGAATAAGAACCGACATTGCATAAGGCAAAGATTTGCCACTCATTAAAAGAAACTCAAGCACGTTATCAAGTGAAGCTGAATCGCTTTTTCCCGGTTCAATTACAGGATATAATCTTGAGAGATCTCCAAGCAGATCCGATTTAAGTATTGACTCCCGTGCCTCCATCCAGAACCTGTTTCCTTTGATGGTGTTTATTTCTCCATTATGTCCGAGAACCCTGAATGGCTGAGCAAGATCCCAGCTTGGGAATGTATTTGTGCTGAAACGTGAATGTACCAGTGCTATTGCACTTTGAAGTCTTTCATCAGTAAGGTCAAGGAAGTAGTCCCTTAATTGCATTGACGTTAGCATGCCTTTATAAACCAGTACTTTAGTTGAAAGCGACGGAATGTAAAAGAAACTTTTTTCCTTAATATCAGAATTCCTGATTAAGTTTTCTGTTCTTTTTCTGATTATATAAAGTTTACGTTCCAGTTCATCCTGTGAAATATCGGACCCGAGCAGTATCTGGACAATATTTGGTTCAGCTGCCCTTGCAATTTCCCCTATCACTTTATTGTTTCGAGGAACATCCCTGAAGCCAATAACATTAACACCTTCTTCTTCTATTATTTTCAAAAAGATTTCCCGGCATCTTGCTGAATCATTATCATCCTGGGGGAGGAATATGAGCCCTGTTCCAAACTGCCCTGCAGGAGGCAGTGCATATCCCTGAATCAGGTAGAAGTCACGGGGTACCTGGATTAATATTCCGGCACCATCACCTGTCTTTTTATCAGCTCCCTCGGCACCTCTGTGGGTCATATTCTCAAGAACCTCAAGCCCCTTTATAATTATAGAATGGGATTTTCTTCCCTTAATATGAGCAACAAATCCAATTCCGCAATTTTCATGTTCAAACTCCTCCCGGTATAAACCTTGTTTTGCCGGCCGTTCCTTTTTATCCATTTTTTAATTCATTTTTATACAAAAAAACCGTTCTCATCATATCTGGAGAACGGTTATCCCTAATTGATAATGTAAACCATCCTCATACATTGCCAGGTAACCTGGGAATGAGAGTGAGAATCCTGATATCGTTATTGAAATACATATCTGAATGTGAATTTTGTGCAAATATAATATATTATC